>DASSXJ010000155.1 GCA_035703895.1 bacterium
AGAGGCGTCCCGATCCTCCTCGTCGAGCAAAACGCCCACCTGGCGCTCGAGGTCGCGCACTGGGGATACGTCCTCGAGACCGGGCGGATCGTCAAGGAAGGCCCGGCCGACCGCCTGCGGGGAGACGAGGCGGTGCGGCGCGCGTACTTGGGCTGACGCCCGGCCGAGGGCTACTTCTTCTTGAACTGGCTCAGGATCTGGTCCGCCTGCTGCTGCGCGACCTGAAGCGCCTGATCGGGCGTCTTCGAGCGGGTCAGCGCCGCCTGCAGATTGTCCGAGAGAATCTTCTGGACCTCGCCACCGTTGTGCGTGGAAAGCTCGGCCTGCGCGTACTGCAGCTGGTCCCGAGCGGTGAGGGCCGCCGGGAACTTCGCGGTGTACTCCTGGAAGAGTCGAATATTGAACGCGGACTTGCGGACCGCGACGTAGCCGCTGGCCTCGCTCCACCGCGCCGCCTGTTGCGGGGCGGTCATCCATTGAACGAACTCCCACGAGGCTTTCTGCCGCTCGGGGGGGATATTCTTGAAGATGTAGAGGTTGCCGCCCCCGGTGGGGGTCCCGTATTGCTTGTCCGCCGGCATGAACGCGGTCCCGAATGGAAACTGAGCGTTGCTCTGCACAAACGTCAGGCTGCCGGTCGAATGATAGACCATCGCAAACTTCCCCGCGACGAACTCGGTGGGCAGCGTTCCCCAGTCCGTGACGTTTGGCGGCTCCACCTTCATGTCTTGCAGCGCAAACCAGAAGCCAAGCGCGCGCTTCGCCTGGGGGGTATTGTAGTAGACTTCCGTCCCCTCCTGGTTCGCCAGCTTGCCTCCTGCCTCCGCGACGAATCCCTGAAAGAGCCAGTAGGTAAACCCCGTGGTCGGGATCCCGACACCCCATCGGGACACGTTGCCCGAGGCATCGCGGACGGTCAGCTTCTGCGCGTACTGCTCGAGTTCCGTCCAATTCTTCGGCGGCTTTGCGGGATCGAGTCCGGCTTTTTGAAACGCGTCTTTATTGTAGTAGAGCACGATCGTGCTGCGCTGAAACGGGATCGCGTAAATCGTCTTACCGATCCGCGAGTTGAGCCAGAACGCTTCGAAGAAGTCCTGCCGGAAACGGTCGCCCCCCGCCTGCTCGATGAACGCGTCCATGGGGATGATGGCGTTCATGTCCAGCAGCGTGAACAGGTCCGTCGACAGCAGCACCGCCACGTCCGGCGGGCTTCCGCCTTGGACGGACGTCTGCGTCTTCGCCATCGTTTCGAAGTACCCGCCCGCGAACACCGGGGTCACGTGGATCCCTGGCTGGAGGCGGTTGAAGTCGGCCACCATGCCGTCCATCACCTTGGCCAGGGGGCCGGAGACGCTGACGGGATAGAAGAACTTCAGATCGAGCGCCGCCCCGGCCGGGCCGGCTGGGGCGAACGGGACGAACACGGCGAACGCGAGGACCAAGACTGCCAGACGTTTCACCATTCTACTGCCCTCCCTCACGAGGCTCTCCCGAGCAACATACCGGGGCCAGAACACCCGATCCTGCCGGGTCCAGGTGAATTCCACATGAACTCACCCGTGCAGCCGGGCCCGCGTCGCTCCCACAAAACCCGCGAACCGCGCCCGCCGGAACGCATGGAGGGGCAGGGACGGCGTCCCCTTTGTGATCAATTCGCAGATGAGCTGCCCCGTAATGGGCCCCAGGCAGAACCCGTGACCTGAAAAGCCCGCGGCGACGATGAGTCCCTCCACTTCTGGCGCCCGCTCGATCACCGGGAGTGCGTCGGGGGTGACGTCGATCAACCCTCCCCAGACGCGGGCGATCTTCGCCCCTGAGAGCGCCGGCAGCACGGCCGCGCCGCGGTCGAGCGCGACCCGAACCGCCCACGCCGGCGGCTGGACGTCCTCCGGACCGAGCGGCCCGTCGGGCCAGCCCCATGGGAAGGAATCACCCGTCATCCGCACCCGGCCTCCAACCTCCTGACGGCCGGCGAAGTCCCCGTTCGCCACGCCGATGACCTGCCGGATCAGCGGGGGGAGCGGGATCGTCTGCACCACCGCAACATGTTCTACCTTATATGGAAGATCCAGTCCCGCCAGTCTGCAGAGGCGATCCGTGTACACACCCGCAGCCAGCACGACGACGTCGGCCCCCATAGGGCCGCCCGCCGTCTGCACGCCCGTGACCCGGCTTCCCACCATAGTGAGGGCGGTCACCTCGGTTCCGGTCCGAACGACGGCACCGCAACGCCGGGCCGCCTCCGCGAACGCGCGGACGGTCGCGGTGGGATTGGCGTGGCCATCGGTCGGGCAGTACGAGGCGGCAAGCACGGCGTCCGAGATCGCGGGCGCGACCGCGCGGACGGACGCGGGATCAGGGAGGAACTCAAGGTCGAGACCGAGGTGCCGCTGCTCCTCCACGAGCCCGGCAATGATCGGGACCTCCTCGGGGGTACGGGCGAGACGGAGGTTCCCCTCTTGCCGGTACTCGATATCCGCCTCGAGCTCCTCGCCGAGGGTCACCCACCGCCGCACGGCGGCCTGCGCAAGCGGAAGCTCCGATGGATGGCGGCCCGACTGGCGAACGCCCGCGAGCGTCCAGCCTGAGGCCATGCTGGCCAAATCCGCCTGCTCGACCAGCGTCACGGAGACGCCGGCGCGGGCCAGCTCATATGCGGCGGCCGTCCCGCTGATCCCTCCGCCAACGACGACGACCTCGCTCGCGTTGTCCATCTGAGGCACTCCCTTTAGGCTCGGGCTCCGGCCTTTCCTCTGCTCATGCGCTCCGGAGGAGGCGAACTTCGGGTTCGCGTCTAATTCGCCCATGATCCTATCCGGGAACCGAGTTCGGAGGAGGCCCGATCGTGAGTGCACGTAACGTGACGAAAAAGATCACCCGGCGCCGGTTCCTCTCAACGGCGCTGGCCGCAGGCATCGGTGAATCTGTCCTGGCTCGGACCTCTCGCGCCGCTGCGGCCGACAACATCCTCCACTTCGGCCAGTCGGAGGCGGACCTCGGGACCGCGGATCCGCACTACGCTGCGGGAACGCAGGATCGAGCGCTGGTGGATATGATCTTCAACGGCCTGTTGCGCTTCAAGCCCGGCGACGGCTCGGCGTTCGAGCCGGATCTCGCCGCCGCCTTTCCAAAGCCCACCGTCGTCGCCGGCAAGCAGGTCTGGACGTTCAAACTTCGGAAGGGCGTGATGTGGCATCCGAGCGACAAGGTCCCGGCGTATGAAATGACCAGCGAAGACGTCGTCTATTCGTTGCAAAAGGCGGCCGACAAAGCCCGGTCGGCCTATTCCGCCCTCTACACCGGCATGACCTTCCAGGCGCTCGACCCCACGACGGTCGGTATCGTCTTGGACTCCCCGCTCTCGCCCAATCTGTTCTACCCGTTGGTGACGAACTACGCCGGCGGATTTATCGTGTCGAAGCGGGCGGTTGAGGCCTACGGGCTCGACGGCGTCAAGACCCATCCGGTGGGGACCGGCCCGTTCATCCTCCGACGATATAGCCCGAAAGAGCGGATGGAACTGGCCCCCAACCCGCAATACTTCCGGGGCCGGGCCAAACTCGACGGGGTCGACTACCGGTACATGGCGGATGGCTTCAGCCGCGAGCTGGGGCTGCGCGGCGGCCAGCTCGACGGGATCAACGGGCAGCAAGACGAAGCCTGGGTGGGCAAGATGCAGGCGGTCCCCAAGCTCAAGGTGGACATCTTCGGGGTCGGCGAATCGACCGTCCTCTACTTCAACCAGACCGTCCGCCAGCTCAGCCGCAAGGAGGTCCGGCAGGCGATCGCCTACACGCTCAACCGAGACGAGTTTCTCGGGCTGATCGGCAAGAAAGTCGGGCAAAAGATCTACGCCCCACTGGCCCCGTTCACGATCGGGGCTCTCACCGAGAACGAAGTGGTGGCGAAGGGCCTGGACTACAAGACGAACCTCGAGAAAGCCAAGAGCCTGCTCGCAGAAGCCGGCGTCTCCGGCGGCTTCTCACTCGATCTCGTCACGTCCGAGCTCAACATCTACAAAGTCCACTACGAGTCGATGCAGGCCCAGCTCGCCAAGGTCGGCATTCAGATCCGCCTCCGCGTGGTCGACCACCCCAGTTACCACGCGCTGATCCGGAAGGACACCAACCCGATCGTGATCTACGTCGCGTTCCGCCCGACGGCCGAGATCTACCTCCGCAGTTTCTACCACTCGGCCTCGGCCGTGGTCAGCGGCGCCCATCCCGACACCAACTTCGCGCACTATTCGGCGATCGATGATTTGATCGACAAGGCCCGCGTCGAAACTACCGCCGCCAAACAAGTGGACATGTGGAAAGAGGCGCAAGTCAAGATCCTGCAAGATATGGTCGCCTATCCGGTCTCGTACGCCAACCAGGTGTACGCGCGGTCCGCCGGACTCGACTACGGGCACCCGCTCAAGTCCGTCCTGGCGCTGTACCCTGGCATCGATGAGACCACGCGGGTCCAGCGGGGGTAAGGCGCCCGATCGAGACCGGCACGAATGATCCGGTATATCCTGAGCCGGCTGCTCTTCGCGTTACCTATTTTTTTGGGCGTGATCACGATCGTGTTTGTGATCGTGCGCATTCTCCCGGGTGACCCCGCGCAGGCGGCGCTCGGCGACTACGCTTCCCCCGACACTGTGGCGGCCCTCCGGCAGCGCCTGGGGCTCGATCGTCCGATCCCGCTGCAGTACGGGGGATACGTGGCCGGCCTCGTCCGGGGGGACCTCGGCAAATCCCTGATCACCGGCGCGCCGGTGCGCGACGAGATTGCCCACAACCTCCCCTATACGCTCCAGTTGACCCTCCTGGCCCTGATCATCGGCGCCCTGACGGGCGTTCCCGTGGGGGTGATGAACGCCCTCACCCGCAACCGTCTCCCCGACTCGATCGGCCGCGTGGTCTCTCTATTCGGGCTCTCGGTCCCTGCGTATTATCTCGGCATCCTCCTCATCCTGCTGTTCGCGATCGAACTGCGGCTGCTCCCTGCCGTAGGCGCCGGGGATCTCACGAGCCCCGGCGACACCGTTCGTCATCTGATCCTGCCCGCCGCCACGCTCGGGCTCGTCATGGCGGCCGCGGTGGCCCGCTTCACGCGGTCGACGGTCCTCAATACGCTCGGGCAGGACTTCGTCCGGACGGCGCGGGCGAAAGGGCTGCAACCACGCGTCGTGACGATCAGGCACACGCTCCGCGCGGCGCTGATCCCCATCGTGTCGCTGGCGGGGCTGTGGAGCATCGCGCTGATCGGCGACTCGGTCACGACCGAAATCGTGTTCGCGCGCCCGGGGCTGGGCAGCATGATGGTCGGCGCGATGCTGCAGCGCGACTATACGTCCCTCCAATCCGTGATGGTGGTGTACACCGCGTTCGTCGTGCTGATCAACCTCGCCACCGATCTGGCCTATGGCTTCGTCGACCCGCGCATTCGATACTAAATGAGTACGGCAGCAGTGGCTCTGCGGGGACGGACCGAGCGCCAGCGGATCTGGGCGACGTTCCTGCGCAACCGGGTCTCGCTCGTGGGCGTCGCGCTGGCGATCGGACTGGCCGCCGTCTCGATTATGGCGCCGCTATTGACTTCATGGAGCCCCTTCAACCAAGACACGGCCCAGCGGCTCCGGCCGCCGGGGGGAGCACACCTCCTGGGTCAGGACACGTTCGGGCGGGACGTCTTGGCGCGAATCCTCTACGCGGGCCGCGTCTCGCTCCTCGTGGGCGTCGGCGCGGTCGCGCTGGGGGGGGTTACCGGGACGGCGATGGGGCTCGTCGCTGGGTACTATGGCGGCCGCGTGGAGAGTGTCGTGATGCGGTTCGTGGACATCCTAATGGCGTTTCCGAGTCTCTTGCTCGGGCTCATCGTGCTCGCGGTGCTCGGCCCGGGGCTCGGGAAGATGATCTTTGCGATCGGGATCGTCCTCTCCCCACCGTTCGCGAGGATCGCGCACGGAACCACGCTTTCCCTCGTCCGGCAGGAGTTCGTGGACGCCGCGCGCGCGGTCGGCGCCGGCGCCTGGAGGATCGTCGTGGGCCACATCCTCCGAAACATTTTGGGCGAGCTCGTGGTCCTCGGCGGCCTGCTGGCTGCCGCCGCAATCCGGATCGAGGCCAGCCTCAGCTTCATCGGCTTGGGAGTCTCCCCGCCCACGCCGACGTGGGGCAACATGATCCGGGAGGGCACCCCCTACCTCATCGACGCGCCGTGGCTGTCCATCGCGCCCGGGGTCGCGATCCTGCTGGCCGTCCTCGCCTTCAACTTGGTCGGCGACGCGCTCCGCGACGTCATCGATCCCCGGCTGCGGGTCTGAGAGGAGATCCGTGTGGAAGCGCTCAAGGCACGCATCAGGCGCGACGGCCGCAACCTCGGAGGGGGCATCCTCAAGGTCGACGGATTCATCAACCACCAGATCGATCCGCTGCTGATGAACGACTGCGGCCGCGAACTGGCCCGCCGCTTCGAGCGGGCCGGGGCGACGAAGGTGCTCACCGCGGAGATCTCGGGGATCGCCCCCGCGCTCAGCACGGCCATGCACCTCGGGGTGCCGGTGATCTACGCGCGGAAGACCCGACCGATCACGATGCCCGATCAGGTCCTGTTGACCGTCGCGCCGTCGCACACGAAGGGACAGGCGGTCGAGCTGATCGTCTCCCCCGAGTACCTGGCCTCCGGGGACCGGGTCGTGATCGTTGACGACTTCCTCGCGACCGGGCTCACGATCCTCGCCCTAGCCCGCCTGGCCCACGCCGCTGAAGCCACGCTCGTCGGCATCGGCGTGGTCATCGAAAAGGCCTTCGAGGGCGGACGCACGGCGCTCCGTTCGCTCGGGGTCCCGATAGAGGCGCTGGCGATTGTCACCGATATGCGCGACGGAAAAATCGACATCGGGTAGCGATCCCGGCCTAGACGTAGGAGATGTCCGCCAGGAGGCGCTGCGGGTCGAGCACGACCAGCCGGCCGTGGCGCCGGGTCACCGTGCCGCTCCGCTCGTAGTACCGGAGCCACTTGTTGATGCTCTCTCGGGTGACCCCCACCATGCTGGCGAGCTCCGACTGAGTCAATCGAGGGCACACAAGCGCGCCGCCCGGCTCCGTCTCACGCTCCCCCCGCCCGAGTTCCAGGAGCACGCGCGCGAGCCGGCCCCGCACGTCGAAGAACGCCGCGTCGTGGACGAGCAGGTTGGTATGTCTCAACCGCTGGCTCAAGACCACCAGCAGGCTCATCGCCACCTGCGGCTGATCCAGCACGAAGGTGAGGAAATCCTCGCGGGACACGACGAGGAGTTCGGAGTCTTCGGTGACCACCGCGTCCGTCGAGCGCGGTTCCCCGTCGATCAAGGCCAGCTCCCCGAAGACATCCCCGGGGCCGAGCAGGACCAAGGTCCGCTCTTTGCCGTCGGGGGAACTCTTGGAGATCTTCACGCGGCCCTTCACGATCATGTACCAGGCCGTGCCCGCATCGCCTTCATTAAAGATCACGCGATCCTTCCCATGCCGTTGCGGGCGGGCGAGGCCGGCCAGACGGGTGAGCTGTTCCATGGAGAGTTGGGCGAACAGCGGGTTCCGCTTGAAGACGAGGACGCTCGACATTTCCGGCCCCCTCTGGGATCTTCCCCTAGAATACACTCAGGGGGCGGGGCTGTGAACAACTACCCGAGCTCCTCCCCCGAGGAATGTGTCTTCCCACGTCAAAGTTACTCCCGCATCTATGGGGAGGTACTCGTTCGACAACGTATGGGAGAACGCACGCCAGCGACTTCGGGGCATCGAGGCGCGATTTGATCCCAACACCATTCGACATCTTGAGACACTCGGCGTGGGGGATGGGTGGCACTGCCTGGAGATCGGGGGCGGAGGCGGCTCCATCGCCGAATGGCTGTGCCAGCGCGTCGGGCGGACCGGGCACGTCGTCGCGACTGATCTAGACACGCGCTTTCTTAAAGCCCTCGATTACGCCAATCTCGAGGCGCTCCGGCATAATATCGTCACGGACGACCTTCCTGAGGGTGCGTTTGACCTGATTCACGAGCGCATGGTGCTGTCCCATCTTCCTGAGCGGGATACGGCTTTACGGCGAATGGTGTCCGCGCTTAAGCCTGGGGGATGGCTCTTGTGTGAAGAATTGGATAACGTTTCGGTGGCACCGGCATCTCCACCAGACGCTGCCAGCCGCGAGCTCTACGTGAAGATGGAGAACGCTGTTGAACAGGTGATGACTGCCCGAGGTCACGTGTACGACTTCGGTCGGCGCTTGTATGGCCTCTTCCACGCGCGCGGGCTGACTGCCCTGCAGGGCGAGGGCCACGTTGCCTTGCGGTACGCGGGCGCAAGAGCTGAGGTTGCACGGTTGACGGTTGATCAATTGCGAGGAGATATCATCAACGCAGGGTACGCGACCGCAGGTGAGATCGAGGCGTACTTCGCGCTTCTAAAGGATCCCTCATTCTTTGCGGTGGGAGCCACGCTCTTTACAGTATGGGGACGCCGATGTTCTACCGTCGGTGACACGTGAGATCATGCGGCATTTCTAGTGAGGAGGCGGGTTGGATTCCTTCGCATATCGATGCGCAGGGCGAAACGTGGTTCGGACAGACCTCACAGGTGCGAACGACACAAACGTGTCCATGAATGCGCCGGTCGTCCCATTGAATCGCAACACTCCGTTCGTTTCGGCACTGGCGTCGCAGACATACAGATTCCGATCGGGCCCAAAGACGAGGCCAATGGGGTAGTGGAGGCCTCCCCGCCCATACGGGACAAAGGTGTCGATGAACGCGCCCGTCCGGCCATTGTAGCGACGCACCCCGAGCGTCTCACCGCCCACGTAGAGGTTCCCGTCGGGCCCAAAGGTCGAGCTCCAGGGTCTAGGCGCATTCAGGCCCCAGGGGATGAAGCGATCCATGAACGCACCAGTCCGCCCGTTGTAGCGGAACACGGCGGAGAGGCCGGTCACGTAGAGGTTTCCATCCCTCCCGAACATCATATCGGTTGGACCCTCCAGCCCGCCGCGGCGAGCCGGGATGAACGCATCGATGAACGCGCCGGTCCGTCCGCTGTACCGTAGCACGCTCGCGCTTGGGCCGCCTGCGCTGACGTAGAGATTCCTGTCCGGGCCAAACGTCACGGCCCACGCCTGCAGACCGCAGTCGATACCGGCCCTCGCTGGGCGACGGGGGACGTTCAGGTAGAAATTCACTTGGGGTCTCAAGCAATCCAGGCGGTCCCGCAATCCGCCGCGGACGAAGGGCGCGATGAACGCGCTCGATTTCCCATCATAGCGCAGCACCGCGGCGCCACTGGCGTCGAAGAGCGCACTCACGACATACAGGCTCCCTTCCGGGCCAAAGACGAGGCCCGCAGGGCTCCGCAGTCCGCCTCGGCCGCTGGGAACGAAGGCGTCGATAAATGCCCCCGTCGCCCCGCTGTACCGCAGCACGGCGTTCGTCTCTCGGCTGCTGACGAAAAGATTTCCGTCGGGCCCGAACGTCAATCCATCAGGTCCGAAGAGGCCGCCCGGCGCGGGGTTCGCGAAGATGCCCAGAAAGGCACCCGTCTTGCCCTGGTAGCGCAACACGGCGTTGTTCGCAGAACCGCTGACGTAGAGGTTCCCGTCGGGGCCGAACGCCAAGCCATTCGGCGATTGCAGTCCTCCGGGATGCCTGACGAAGTAGCCGATGAGCGTTCCCGTCTTTCCGTCGAAGCGCAGCACGGACCCCCCGTAATCCGTGCTGGTCACATACAGGGTGCCGTCGCGGTCAAAGACAAGGCCGGCGATAGGGAACGTCAACGAGACCCCGTGGACGAATGCGCCGGTTTTGCCATTATAACGGAGCACGGCGTGAGAGCTGCAGACGTAGAGGTCTCCGTCGGGGCCGAAGGCGAGGCCATCCGGCTTCTGCAATCCGCCCCGGCCGGGAGCGACAAACGCATCGATAAACGCTCCGGTTTTTCCGTCGTAGCGCAGCACCGCATTGGTGTCACCGCTGCTGACATAGAGGTTCCCGTCCGGGCCAAAGGTCAGGCCTCTCCCCCCGTGGAGGCCGCCGCGGCCCGGGGGGAGGAAAACGTCGACCAGTATCCCTGTCCTCCCGTTGTAGCGAATCACTGTGTTGGTTTTCCCGCTGCTGACGTACAGGTCCCCGTCGGGGCCGAATGCGAGTCCCTCCGGTCCGCGCAACCCGCCGCGGCCGGGGGGAACAAAGGTATCGAGGAACGCCCCCGTCCGCCCATCAAAGCGCAGCACTGCGTCCTTCTGGTAGGCGCTGACGTACAGGTTGCCGTCGACGCCGAAGAGCAGTCCTCGGGGGGTTAGTAATCGCTGATAAGACGCGGACCCGACGCTCGTGGCCGGCCCTGCCGGCGGTGTATTCCGAAACGCACTGCCGAAGAGAATGGGCGCATCGGCCTGGGCGAGTCCGGACGGTGCGGTGCTCGAAAGGACGAGGATCAGTGCCAACACGCACCACATACCGCGACGCCTCCATGCCTGAGACCCGTGCCGGCATGTACAGCCCTGTGTGTTCCCCCTCGGCTGCATCTTCAGACCGTGTTCAACAGAGCGCGGGAGGGATAAATATTCGGAGCCGCGGAGTAATGCTCCGCGGCTCCCCTGGCGCCATGCGCCTCGTTCAATGGGGATGCGTGGCGTCCCACTGGAGGGCCTGATCGAGGTCGGCGCGCGCCTGCTGTAAGGCGGCGATCGCCCTCACGCGATATCCACCGTAGTCCCGCCGGTCGTACTGCAATTGATCGATGAGAGCCTCTAGCCGCTGGCGCACGAACTGGATGTTCCGCGCGCTCCCCACCTCGCCGCGGTTCGGCGTCGTCTGTGCGAGCGCCGCCGTGGATGCGGCGAGCGTCGCGGCGATGCCCGCCGCGGTCGCGAGAAAGTCTTTGCGAGTCATGAATGCACCGACCCCCTTTGCGATCACCTGTGCCTTGTCAGCGCGGTCACGCCGGCAAAGGTTCCCCGGGACCGCCCGGCACCATCAATGATGTGCCCAATACGAATGCCCACAGGCGGGAGGACCCACAGAAAAGTTGCGCGAGACCTCTATCAAAGGTACGGCAACGTCTCCACCGGCGGAAAAGATCAAGGGAGGGAGCATGCTCCCTCCCCGGCGACCTGCGACATCCCGCGTGCTACGAGGCTTGCTGCTGTTGAACGACCCGCCCGGCGTCGTGGATCGTGATCCACTTGCCCGTCTGCCAATACACGAGTTGCCGGAGATATCCGGGCAGGGACATTCCGTTCGTTTCCGGCGAGAACGCCTTCAGGTTCGCCACCCAGGGGAACTGCCCCCCGGTTGGGTGCTGGACCGGCGGGCCGAGGTACAGAGTCGGCGCCGGCGGTGCCGGGGGCAGCGGCTGGGGGGTAACCGGAAGCTGGGTTGTCTGAGCCGAGGCTACTCCAGCGAACAGCGCGATCACGAGTGCGAGGCAGGCGATCATGGATACCGTTCTCGGCATACTGGCCCTCCCTGTCTTGGCGTACGATCGGAGCATGGTGACCTCTTCTTTCCTTAATGTAGTACCCAATTCCCCGCCTAGGCCGGACGGTGTTCCGGAAGGGGCACGTTGAAACGTTCGGCGATGGCCGCCAGCTCGTTCCAGGTCGCCCCTGCCACCCCAATCCCCTCGGTCGCCCGCCGGGTGCGGCTGAGCCGTTCCGGCTCACCCGGCACCAGGACGTCGGTCTGACCGGACCGCGGCGGCATGCGCTTGGCTTCTGCCAGGATCTCGTCGACCATCGCCCGAAAGTGTTCCCCGTTTCCAAATGCACCGGGATCGATCGCGATCAGGAAGACCCCGCCGATGCGGCTCCGCGGGCCAGGCGTGGACTGCGGCCCGGGCGCGCCGACACTGGTGGGATCGACATCATCAATCATGGCCAGCCCCCCGATCAGCGCCGATGCCATGCCCAGCCCGTAGCCCTTGTGCCCGGCCACCTCGCCTCCAAGCGGCAGCAGCGCGCCGCCCTCATAAAAATCTCCGGGGGACCGCGTTGGCTTGCCGTCGCGGTCGATCAGACATCCGGGGGGCAGTTCCGCTCCCTTGGCCCGGGCCACTTGAACCTTGCCTTCGGCCACGACCGACGTCGCGGCGTCGAAGACCATCGACCGATGGACCCCGGGCACGCCAAACGACCACGGGTTTGTTCCAAGGAAACGGCCCGCGCCGCCGTGGAGCGCGACTCCCCCGACCTGAGGGCCCGCCGCGCCTACGGTCACGACCGCGATCGCGCCCCGATCGGCCGCCCGCTCGGTGTACTCCCCGAGACGGCCGATGTGGGTCGAGTGGCGCACCGCGACCGCCGCGAGCCCATGCCGCTGCGCCCGCCCGAGCGCCCAGTCGAGCGCGAACAAGGTGGAGTACTGCCCGAAACCCCGGTGCGCGTCCACCACCGCGGCGGCCTCGGTTTCGCGCGCGATCGTGGGCCGAGCCGCCGGCTGCAACATCCCACGATCGGCTTCTTTCATATACGCCGGGATCCGGATCACGCCGTGGGAGTCGTGGCCCGAGAGGTTGGCCCGGATCAGGTGGCCCGCGACCTCGTCGGCGATGTCCGGCTCGGCGCCCATCGCCGTGAACACGCCGACCGCGAAGATCTGGAGAGGCTCAGGCGGGCAGATCCACATTGCGGGCGCCACGCGTGATGATTTCGCTGCACGGCGTGTGACCCCTGCCCGGGGAGGGTGGCCTTGCGAAAACGTCGAACCACCGGTACCAATCATCGTTGCCACGTGACGTCCAGGGAGGACGGCGATGTCTACGAAGAGGATCTCGAGACGGGAAGCCCTCAGGGCCGCGGGGATCGTCGTCGGAGCAGGCATCGCCGGGGTCGGCCCGCGCCCTCTCGTGCCATCCGGATTGCGTCAGGTAGTCTACGCCGCTTCCCCCGAGAATCCGCTGCGGATTGGATTCCAGGTGCACCGCACCGGAATCGGGGCGGTCTACGGCCGGTGGTGGGAGCGGACCGCAGCGGCGGCCGCGACCTATATCAACGAGAAAGGCGGGATGGCGGGACGTCCGGTGCGGCTGGTCAGTGAGGACGACGGCACGGATCCTGCCCGGGGTGCCATCGCCGTCGAGAAGCTCACCTCGGAAGACAAAGTCGACCTCATCTTTGGAACCCTGTTCTCGAACGTCGTGATCGGTTCCGCCCCCAGGGCCGGCGAGCTGAAGATCCCCTACCTGGTGGTGAGCGAAGGGTACCACGTGGCCTCGGGAAAGTTGAATCGCTACTGTTTCCAGCCGGGCATCACGGACGTGCGCGCGCAGCTCACCGCGATCTCGTCCTGGATCGTCAACAACCTCGGGAAGAAGATCACGATGATCTACCCCGACTACGCATTCGGGTACGATCACCGCGATTTCTGGGGCAAAGGGGCGGCCAGGCTGGGCGCGACGGTGCAGGCGCTGATCCCCATCCCGCCGACGGAGACGTCGTTCACGAAGTACTTCTCGCGCATCCCCGCCGATACCGAGGTCCTGTACCACGTGATGGTCGGTCCGGGCGTGCCGACCTTCGTCAAGGAGCTGGGTGAGTACTTCGGCTCCAAGCGGCCTCACCTGTTCGGGTTCATCGACTCCCTCGAAGGCGTCGACCTGGCCAGCCCGGGCCTGGAGTTTCTCGAAGGGAGCCACTTTTGGGAAGCGTTTCCGCGCTACGCTGGCGGGTACAACACCTCATTCGAGCGAACGTACCGGGAGCGGCTCGGGGTCAGCGCGTCGGGGGCGAGTGCCCGAGACCCCAAGGACGTCTCGACGTATTCGCACATGTTTGGGGTGTGGGAAACGCTCTTCGTGATCAAACAGACGGTTGAGCAGAGCGGCTACAAGCGTCCCGGCCCGAAGGACTACAAGGCGTTCATCGAGACCCTGGAACGCTTCCAGGGGTTCAGCGAGGGCGTTGGACATCCCCAGGGCCCGAAGAAGTTTGTGGGGCGGATCCATCAGGCCTTCGGACAGCAGTTCATCTCGCGGGTGGACACAAAGAGACTCACGGTGGTGCACAAGACCAAGGTCGAGGACTCGCTCTATCCTCCCGAGGCCGACTACACGAAACAACCCCTGTAACGGTCCGCTGTCGTGGACGCCCGGCGCTCCACGGCGTCGCCGTCACAGTAAGGGTCCCGCGCACCGTACGCGCGCCGTGCCCTCATGACCCTCGAAGGCCGGCTCGTGCTCGCGCTCCTCGAAGGGGCGGTGACCGGGTGCATCTTGGCGCTCACCGCCCTCGGTCTCTCGATGGTCTTTGGCGTGATGCGCATCGTCAACGTCGCCCACGGCGAGTTCTTCATGCTGGGCGCGGTGTCCGCCTGGTACATCACATCGACCACATCCAGTTTCGGCCTCGCCCTCGTCGCCGCGCCCATCTTCGTCGCAGGCGTCGCCGCACTCGTGAACTGGGTGATCCTCCGCCCGATCCGCTACGAACCTCAGGCCACGATCGTCGCCACGATCGGGCTCCTGTACATTCTCCAGCAGCTTGTCCTGAGCATCTACGGGCCCTACGCTCGGACCGTGTCTCCTCCGTTCTATATCCGCATCGATTTCCCGTGGTTCGGCTACTCCGGGTACAAACTGGCAGTCGCGGGGCTCGCCGCCGCGTTGCTGTGGGCGACCTGGCGCGTGGTCTCCGCGACGACGCTCGGGCTGTACATGCGCGCGACGCAACAGGACCAGGAGATCGCCCAGGCGTTCGGGGTGCCGGTCCACCGGATCTTCGGTGTCGCCTTCTCCCTCGGCGCTGCGCTTGCCGGGCTCGCCGGAGCCCTCATCATCCCGACCCAGCCGGCCCACTACCTCATGGGTCTCGATGCCCTGCTGGCATCCTTCACGGTCGTGATCGTCGGGGGCCTCGGGAGCCTCGGGGGGACCGTCGCCGCGGCATTCTTGATCGGCCTCAGCGACGGGATCGTGTCGGTGTTCTTCTCGCCCACGCTGGCCAGGATCGTCTCGACCGCGCTCGTCGCCCTCGTCCTCGTGGTCAAGAGCGGAGGCCTGTTCGGCGCGGAGTCCGCATGAGGGGCGATCACCGCTCCGCCATCGTGGCGATCCACGCGGCCCTCATCGCCGCGCTGGTGTGCCTGCAGGTCGTGGTGCCGCCGTTCCACCACATGCTCCTGGCCCGGATCATGGTGCTGGCCGCGTACGCGATCGGGTATAACCTCCTCCTCGGCTACACGGGGTTGATGAGCCTCGGCCATGCCATGTTCTTCGCGGCTGGGATGTACGGCGCGGGCCTGCCGCTATTCTACCTGGGCGTCGGCGCCCCAGAGGCGCTCCTCCTCGGCATCGCCGCCAGTCTCGTCCTTGCGGTCGTGATCGGGGCGCTGACGCTCCGGACGAGCGGGGCGTCTTTCCTCATCGTCACGTTGATGTTTGCGCAGGTGTTCTATCTCTCCACGCTCTACTTCAACCGCATCACGCTGGGAGATCAAGGATTCGTGCTGGCGGGGCATCTGCCCCCGATCTCGCTCGGCGCGCTGCGGGTGACGCTCTCGGAACCGGTGGTGCGCTACAACCTGGCGCTCGCGACCTTCGCCGTGTGCCTCGGGATCAGCCTCTGGCTCGTCGGGTCGCCGATCGGACGGGTGCTGGTGGCGATCCGCGAGAACGAGGACCGCACGCGCATGTTGGGGTACAACACCTTCGCCTACAAGCTGCTCGCGCTCACCATCTCCGCCGCCATCGCCGGGTTCAGCGGGTCGGTGTATGCGGTGATCACGTCCTACGTCGGCGCCTCGTTTGCTGCGATCCTCTACTCCATCTATCCACTGGTATGGACGCTGCTTGGTGGATCGGGGACCGCGCTCGGACCGTTCGTCGGCACCGCGGTCATGACGTACACCATCGAGACCGCCAGCCGGTTTACGTCGAGCTACTTGATCGTGGTCGGCGTCATCCTCGTGGCCCTCGTGATGCGATTTCCCTCAGGGATCGTGGGCGCACTCCGGCAGCGGTGGGTTCCGTGGCTGCCGTGACCGCTTTGCTCGAAACACGCGCCCTCTCCAGGCGCTTCGGGGGGGTGGAGGCGGTTGGATCCGTCGACCTCCGGATCGAGCGGGGCGCGATCCACGCGCTCATCGGGCCAAACGGCGCGGGCAAGACGACGCTGGTCAGCATGATCTGCGGCAGGATCGCCCCCACCTCCGGCAGGATCCTGTTCAAGAACCGGGACATCACCAGGACAAAAGCGTACCACCGTGTCGCGTTTGGGATCGTCTACACGTTTCAGATCTCCAGCGTCTTCAAGCATCTCACCGCCTTCGAGAACGTGGCGCTGGCGGTGCAGCGGCGACTGGGGGGCCGCGACCGGGACGTCCTCGCCCACGAGGTTGCAGACGCGCTGGCGCAGACGGGCCTCGCCGGGGCGCGTGACCGCCCGGCCGGATCGCTCCCCCACGGGCACCAGAAGCTGTTGGAGCTGTCGATGGCGCTGGCGCTTCACCCCCAGCTGCTCGTGCTCGACGAACCCACACAGGGTTTGGCGAAGGAGGAGATCGGCGCGGTCTCCCGCCTCATCCGGTCGGTCGCCAATGACGCCACCATCCTACTGATCGAGCACAACATACAGGTCGTGCTGGGCCTCTCCCAGCGGATCTCGGTCATGGACAGGGGACGCATCATCGCGGAGGGAGCGCCGGCAGAGATCGAAGCGAACCGCGAGGTGCAGCGGGTGTACCTAGGCCCATGACGCTGACCCTGGACGCGATCGACTGCGCCTATGAGGGTGCCCCCGCCGTGCGGGGGGCGTCGCTCAGCGTCTCCGCGGGGGAGATCCTGTGTCTGACGGGACGGAACGGCGCCGGCAAGACGACGACGCTCAAGGCGATCATGGGGCTCGTCACACCGATCTCGGGTAGCATTCGGCTGGACGGGGAAGAGCTGACCGTTCTCCCTCCGCACCTGATTGCCCGGCGCGGCATCGGCTACGTCCCGCAGGGCCGGCGGCTCTTCCCGCAGTTGACCGTTGGAGAGAACTTGCAAATGGGCCTGCTGGCCGGAGGCGGTGGGCCAAAGACGCTCTCCCGGACCCTCGACCTCTTCCCGGCGCTCAAGGAGCGACTCCGGCAGCGGGCGGGGACGTTAAGCGGCGGACAGCAGCAGATGGTGGCGACCGCGAGGGCCCTGTGCATGGATCCACGATTCCTCCTCCTCGATGAGCCGACCGAAGGCCTCATGCCCACGCTCGTGACGGGGCTGCTCGAGACGACACGCGCGCTCAGGGATCGGCAGGTCGGGATCCTGCTCGTCGAGCAAAAACTCGAGGCGGTGCTCCGCGTGGCCGACCGGGTCGCCTTCATGGAGAACGGCGCCGTCGTCCACCAGGCCCGGCCGGACGACCTGGCGGCCCATCCCGAAGTGATCGAGCGGTATCTAGGCGTGCGGCAGTAAGGCTATTTGAAGACCGAGAATTCGATCTCCTTGGCTGTGATGAACTCGAGGAGCGCCGGGACGCCCTCCTGCGTCTTCTTCACCGCGCGCGTGATCGCCGGCACGATCGCGCCGGCCTCGGTGACGCGCTCACCGTACCCGCCCAGCGCCTGCGCCAGCGCCGCGTAGTTGCCCGAGATGTCGGTGCTGCGGAACTTCTGGGTCGCCACCTGCATGATGGGCAACTCGATCGCCATGCAGGAGTTGTTGAGCATGACCGACAGGATCGGGATGCGCTCCCGCACGGCCGTCTCGAAGTCCATGCCGGTGAACCCGATCGCCGCGTCCCCCCACACGTTGATGCACAGTTTCTCGGGCGCTTCCAGCTTGGCGCCCATCGCCAGGCCCAACCCGTACCCCAGCTGGGTGGTTTTCCCCCAGCCGATGTACGACAGCGGGGTCACAGGCTGCCAGAACGGCGAGAGCTGGTCGCGGGGGCTTCCTGCGTCGTGCGTGATGATGGTGTTGGGGACGTCGACCGTGTGCAGCAGATCCCAGATGACGCGGTACGGCGACAGCGGCGTTTCCTCGGACGTCAGCTTGGGCATCCATCGCTCCAGCCATTCCGCCCGAATGGCCGCGATCTCTTTGGCGGTCTTCGCCGCCTGGTCACGCCGAGCCGAGCGCAGCCGGTCCTTCACCGCCGCGAGCAGCCCCTCCAAGATCAACCCCGCGTCCCCGAGCAGGACGTGATCGGCCGGGATGTCCTTGTTGATGTCGCTGGGATCGAGCGTGGCGTGGATGATCGTTTTCCCGGCCGGCATGGCGACGCCGTAGTTCGTCACGGCGAAGCTGCAGCCGATGCCGAGGATCACGTCGCTGCGCTGCAGGAAGTCGTGGACGGGTTTGGGGACCGAACGACCACCCGAACCGAGCGAGAGCGGGTGGGTCTCCGGAAAGGCGCTCTTGCCTTCCAGGCTTGTGGTCACCGGGGCGCCCAGCCACTCGGCGAGCTCTCGGAGGATTCCCCAGGCGCGCGCGTAGTGCACCCCTTGGCCCGCGTAGATGACCGGGCGCTCCGCCTCCACGAGCGCCGCGGCGACCTCGTCCACGGCGCGCGGATCGGGAGCGGTCCGCGCGGAGGGGGCCGGGCGGTAATTCAACGGCTCAGGCACGTCCTCGCGAAAAACGTCCGTCGGGATCTCGACGAGGGCGGGGCGCGGCCGTCCGTTCCGGACCTGCGTGAACGCACGCCGCATCGCCGCCGGGACCTCGCCGGGCAGCAACACCTGCTCCGCACTCTTCGTGACGTGACGGTAGTTCAGGGCCGCGTTGAAGTTGGGCGGGACGTTGGTGAGATGCCGGGGGTACCCTGCGGGCAGCACCACGATCGGCACCGAATCGCCGTACGCCTGGGCGACGCCGCCGAACGAGTTCTCCGCCCCGGGGCCGTGCTGCATCGCGAACACGCCGATCCGCCGGCCCGAGGAGATCCGGCTCACCGCATCGGCCATGTGGAGGCCGGTGCGCTCCTGGCGGACGATGATCGTCCGGATGTCGGCGCCGGCCGCGGCCTCGATGATCGGGTTCACCGGATAACCAATGAGGAACTCCACGCCCTCGCGCTTCAGGATCTCTGCGACCGCGGCTGCGACCTTCATCGTCCTCATCCCTCCTGTCTGTGCGCTACGACATCGACGTCGCGGACGTTAGGACGTTCCGGACGAACCCGATCCGGGATCGAGCACGATCCGATCGCTGCGGTGTGCGCCCAGCGCCCGTGTGTATCTGTTAGTGATCTCGTCCATAATCTCCGCCCGGCTCTTGCCGTCGGGCTCGACCCCGAAGACATACCGGGGGAAACTCAGCCGGTTCATCGCCTCGTGGACCGCGGGCGCTTGCTCAGGCGGATGAATACGCCCGGGCCGCCCGAAGGCGATGTAGCCCATCGGGACCCACGTGCCATCGGCGAGCTCAGTGTCGACATGCACTTTTCCACCCAGCGCGATCACGCAGGCTTCGCCTACGGCCGAGCCGTTGAAGGCCATGGCGCCGGTGGCGATGAAACTCCGTGCCCCCACGCGGCATCCCGAGAGATACGCGTGGGGCCCCACAAGCACGTGGTCGCCGATCCACAATGGAAACCGGCCGGCCCCGCGCAGGACGGCGTGCTCCATGATGACACACTCCGCGCCGACCATGACCTCTGCCCCACACTCGGCGGTCAGCACCGCGCCGTAGAGCACGCGGGTGTTGGGGCCGATCGTCACCGGTCCTGAAAGCACGGCGTTGGGGGCGATCCAGGCGCTTGGGTCAACCAGTGGCTGGCGCCCCAGGTGTTCGACTCGCATACCGATCTCCCTCCTCACCCGACGGCCAGCGCGGTCACGCCCAGGACCATCGCGCCGGCTGCAAACATGCGGCGACGAACATCGCCCTCCGCCAGAAGACGGGCGCCCATCGCCGTCCCCACCAAAATGCTGATCTCCCGCGCCGGAGCGACGTAGCTGACCGGCGTGAAGACCAACGCGGTCAGGACGAGAATGTATGCCATCGGCGTGAGCAGCGCGACCAGGATGACCTCGCGCCGGTGCGCACGCCACACCGCGCGGACCGCGTCGAATCGGGCGAATGCGACGGGAGCCACGAGGAGGGTCCGCCCAAGATTGCTCCCCCAATCGAGGAGCAGTGGCGGGATGCCCAATACACTCACGGCGCGCTTGTCCCAGAGCGTGTAGGCGGCGATCGTCGCGCCGGTCAGCACGGCGAATCCCACGGCGCGGCGCGCCCCGGCGCCTCGGAGGGCCGCCGGGTTGCCGGCGAGCAAGAAGATTCCCGCGCCCACCAGCACCGTGCCCGCGATGGCGATTGGGGTCGGGCGCTCACCGAAGAACACGATGGCCGCAGCGCTCGACAGCATCGGTCCGGTCCCCCGCGCGAGAGGATACACCAGGGAGAGATCGCCTAACCGGTAGCCCCCCTGCAGCATCAGAAAGTACACCAGGTGGAGCACCGCGGTGCCCACGATAAAGAGGAGCTGCACCGCGCCGATGTGGGGCCTGACAATAAAGATGACCGCGGCGGCCAGCGGCGCATACAGGAGAGAGGAAACGGACCCGAACAACCAGACGAAGGCCGGCCCGCCCCCTACCCGCTTTGCCAGCAGGTTCCAGGTCGCGTGGATGAACGCCGCGCCGAGGACGAGCCCGAGGGCGGCGGGCGTCACGAGCCGCGACCTCCCCTCCAAGAGAGGCGATCATAGTCCTCCCGGATCAGCGCGAACATCTGCCGGTCTGCGAGGCGGCCGTCCACGTCCAGCCTCACCCGCCGCAGCGTCCCCTCGAGCACGAAGCCGAGCCGATCGGGCACCCGCGCGCTGCGGACGTTGCGGGGGTCGACGTAGATCTCCACGCGGTTGGCCTGCAGGCGGTCAAAGGCGAACCGGGTGAGCAGTTGCACCGTCTCCGCGATGTAACCTCGTCCTTCTGCCGACGTCCGGATAAAGTACCCGATCTCAAAGATGCGGAGGTCCCAGTTGATCCGGTGGAGGCCGCTCCCGCCGAGATACCGTCCGGTAGCGCGGTCGAAGATGCCGACCGTGAGGCCCGTGCGGCGCATCCAGCTGGCGCGGATCCTCACGATGTTGGCGCGCTCGTCGTCGAGTGATCGCACCGTGCCGACCCACGGAAGCCACGCCCCCAGGCGCTCGCGCGACTCCTCTATGGCCTCCCAGACCGCGGGGGCGTCCCGGAGCGTGAGAGACCGGAGGAGCACCCGCGGCCCCCAAAATTCCTTGGGAACCTTGGGTGGATGTGGCCGGCGACGCGTCACCGAAGCGGGGCCTAGGCCAGGTTGAGGAGCCGGGCCAAGTTCGGGCCTGCGATCGCTTCCCGGTCGGCGGCCGGGATGTGGAGGCGGCGGATCCGTTCGAGCTCGAACCCCAGGTCGTAGTACGGGGCGCCGCTTCCGAAGACGAGGCGGGCGGCGCCCAGTGCCTGAGACATGTCCTCCATCCAGTCCTCACGGTAGATGCCGGACGTCTGGAGGTAGACATTG
>DASSXJ010000156.1 GCA_035703895.1 bacterium
GATAATGAGCATCGCGGTGAGGACCTCGATCTGGGTGAACCCCGCAGTAGGTCGAAAGAGACGGCGGAAGGGGGGCTGTTCAGCGCGTCGCATCGACGACCACCCCCGTCTCCGCCTCGACCGACAGGGCGAATGGTTCTCCCGTCCGTGTGCTCTGCACCGCCAGCGCCGCGCCGGCCTCGGTCCGTCCGCTGGGCGTGAATACCACAGGGCCGCGCGGCCCCGTGCCCCAGACGACGTCCGGCGGAAAGCAGACCCGCTTGATCACGGTGGCGGCGTTCCCGAGCCAATAGGATGCCGTCTTGCCCGGACAGGCCGCATCCTGCGAAGAGAAGGTCACCTTCACGTCAACTCGCCTAGTGATGGCTTCTTGTTGAGCGACCCCGAGATCCGAGGCCAGGAGGTGGGCCATCGCCCGCGCACGTTGAGTGCTGGCGTATCGGGCGTACGATGGGAGGGTGATCGCAAGGGCAATCCCGAGCAGGGAGATCACGATCAGCGTCTCCAGCAGGGTAAAGCCCGTTCGGTGACCGATCCGCACCCGCCAGTCGTTCATCGCACCTCTGGCAAAACCGCGAGGGTAGGAACGTCGGCCGACATGGAGGCTGCGATGATAGGGGCGAAAACAATTTGACCGCAGCGATCGGTGGTAGGGTACCAGGAGACGACAACCGAACACCATCATTCGACCGAACGCGTAAGATCCCTCTGTTCGGTGTCAACTCGGCGCGCTACGCTTGAACGCCGCGCGACGAGCGGGACAGGATGGCGGGGAGGTGGATCCAGCATGGGGCCTTTGCTGACCGGGCGCGTGGCGTTCGTGACGGGAGCCGGGTCGGGGATCGGGCGGGCGATCGCGATCCGGTTTGCAGAAGAAGGCGCGGATGTGGCAGCAGTCGACGTCAACGAGACGACCGCCGCCGAGACCGTAGCTGGGGTCCAGAGACTCGGTCGGCGGGGGCTCGCGCTGCGGGCGGATGTCAGCCGGTCGGACGACGTCGAGGCGGCCGTCACACGCGCGGGGGCCGGCCTGGGCCCGATCACCATTCTGATCAACAACGCCGGTTTGACGCGAGACAAGACCATTCGGAACCTCACCGAGGCCGATTGGGACCTGGTCCTGGACGTGCACCTCAAGGGGACGTTCCTCTGTACCAAAGCGGTCGCCGCCCGCATGCGCGAAGCCGGGCAGGGGGGGGCGATCGTCAATCTTTCGTCGATCTCTGGGAAGATCGGCAACTTCGGCCAGGCGAACTACGCATCGGCCAAGGCGGGGATTGTCGCGCTGACCAAGGTCACGGCCCGGGAATTTGCCCGCTACGGCGTGCGCGCCAACGCGATCCAGCCCGGGATGATCGACACCCCGATGACCCGGGCCCTCGGGGAAGCGCACCTGGCGCGGAGCGTGGACGCGACCCCGCTCGGCCGGCTCGGCAGGCCGGAGGAGGTGGCCACCGTGGCACTTTTTCTCGCCAGCGATCTCGCAAGTTTCGTGACCGGGGCGATCGTCGAGGTCACGGGGGGGAGGTACCTCTAGCGCATGAAGCCGCATCACGTGTCGCTCTCGGAATTCGAACCGAGTCGCCGGCCGGGCCTGACACGCGTCGTGGCCTCGGTTGAGGCGGGCCAGCCCGTGGAATTGCCACTGCTCACGCTCGTTGGGGACCGGTCCGGGCCGGTGTTCGTCGCGGTCGCCGGAGTGCACGGCGACGAGTACGAGGGCCCTCGCGCGCTCTGGCAGGTCGCCGCCGACCTTCCACCCTCCGCCCTCGCCGGCACCGTTGTGATGCTCCCGATCTGCAACCCGTGGGCGTTTGCGGCGGGGCTCCGCGCGACCCCGGCGCAGATCGACGGCGTCAACCTCGCCCGGACGTTCCCGGGGGATCCGCAGGGCTCGCCCACGCAGCGGCTGGCCGCCGCCCTGCTGGCATTCGTCATGCGACTCCACCCCGCGCTGTTCATCGATCTCCACAGCGGCGGCGTGCGGTACCGGTTTCTCCCCACCGTAGGATACCGGCGTGACCTGGGCGATGCGCCGCGGGCGCGGGCGGCCTCACGGGCGTTCGGTCTCCCGGGCCTCTGGGCGGGACGCGATCACCCCGGCACGTTCAATTGCGAAACCGCCCGCCTTGGAGTCACGACCGTGGGAGTCGAGATGACCGGGGCCGGTGGGTGCCTGGACGACGATGTGGCGGCCGACCGCGAGGGCGTCCTGAATCTCCTTCGCTGGTTGGGGATGGTGCAGGACAAGCCGGCTCCCGAAGTACGCGGGCCGTTCTGGCGGACGACCGACGTGCCGGCGCCTGCCGGGGGGTACGCCGTGCTCGAGCGCTCCGTGGGAGACCGCGTATCGGCAGACACGCGCATCGGTCACGTTCGGTCCCTTCTCGGCGAAGTGATCGGAGAGGCACGTGCTCCACACGACGGCACCGTGTGGGTCACCCGTCACCTGCGGGTGATCGATCCCGGGGAGGCGATCTGCATCGTGGCGAGACCGGCCGAGGGCGAGGCGTGAGGCGAGGGGGCGGCAACGTGTGACGGCCGGCGCGCAAAGCCGGACGCCTTTACTTTTTGACAAGCCTTTGGCATACTAAATCTCGCATCAGCAGGCTGCAAAGTCGGTTGGTAGCATGGTACGGCAAAGAGGTGGAACGGTATGGCGGTAGGGACGGTGAAGTGGTTCAGCGCGGAGAAGGGCTATGGGTTCATCACTCCGGAGGAAGGCAGCAAGGACCTGTTCGTTCATTACAGCGCGATCCAAGGCGATGGCTACAAGTCGCTGAATGAGGGTGAGAAAGTCGAATACGAAGAGACCGCGGGGCGCAAGGGCCCGCAGGCGTCCAACGTCCGCGTGGTTCGGTAGACTGCATACGGTGTCTTAGGGGATGGGGATGGCGCAGCCCGCCATCCCTTCCTGATTTTTGAACGCCGCTGCGCTGTGCTTCGAAAAGGGAGGGACGCGCAATGCCGCACGAGACCTACGCGACGAAGTTCGGTCTTCGTCCGGTCGCCTACGGCCGCCGGGGAATGGTGGCCACCGCCAACCCCCTCGCCACTCTGGCAGGAGTCCGCATGCTCGCCCAGGGGGGGAACGCCGTTGACGCGATCGTGGCGGCCGCGGCGGCGATCGGGGTCGCCGAGCCGTACATGTCCGGGCTCGCCGGGTGCGGGACTCTCATGCTCACGCCGCCCGGAGATATTCCGCGGGCGTTGGTCTTCCTCGGCCGCGCACCCGAGGCGGCGACCCCCGACCGGTTCGCGGGCGGCCACCCCGACGCCGGGTACATGACGCCCGCGGTGCCCGGCAACCTTGCGGGGTGGGCGCGGATCCTCAGAGACCACGGGAAACTATCGTTGGCCCATGTCCTCGAGCCGGCGATCGAACTCGCTGAGCGCGGTGTTCCGCTGACGCCGTTCGACCACCAGATGTTCTCCGAGAGCGGCGGCCGGCTCACCCCGGAGGGCGTCGCGAACTACTTCCACAACGGTCGCGTCCCGGAGGTCGGCTCGCTCTTGGTCCAGCCCGATCTGGCCAGGACGTTCCGAAGAATCGCGGCGGAGGGGATCGGGCACCTCTACGGCGGGGATCTGGGACGCGCGATCGATCACCTGATGCGGGAGCGAGGTGGGTTGCTCACGCTGGCGGATCTGCGCGGTTATCCTGAGACGCTAGAGTGGACCTCCCCGATCAAGACGACGTATCGGGGAGTGACCGTGTACGCTCCGCCGCCGCCGACCAGCGCGATTCAGGTACTTGAAACGCTCAACGTGCTGGACACGTTCGACGTCGGGAAGACGGGGCATCTCAGCCCCGATCACCTTGCCATGGTGGCGGAGGCATCGCGCGCGGCGCGGCTGGACACCGACCGCTTTGTGGGGGATCCGAGGTTCGCCTCGGTTCCCGTGGATCGGCTGCTTTCCCCCGTGCACACGCGAGAGCTCCTCACCGAGGTGGAGTGGCGGTTGCGGGCTCCGTCGGCGGTCGCCGGCGCTGCCGGCGAAGGAGCGTCCGGGGCGGATGGTGGGGTGGCATCGACGACGCACCTCGCCGCCGTAGACGCGAGTGGGTTGGCCGTCAATATCACACACAGCCTCGGGCATGGGTTCGGGAGCGGCGTCGTCGTCCCCGGGACCGGCGTGTGCCTCAACAACGCCATGCATTGGTTCTCGATGACGCCCGGGCACCCGAATGTGGTCGCGCCGGGCAAGACCCACGAATGGCCAATCGCGCCGCTGCACCTCCATCGGAACGGACGGTTCATGGGGACGATCGGGACGCCCGGATCGTACGGGATCCTGGTCACCACCGTGCAGGTCCTTGTTCACCTGCTCGACTTCGGGTTGAACCTGCAGGATGCGATCGGGGCGCCGAGGTTCCGGTGGATCGACGATGTCGGGGACCCGCTGCCCGCGCGGACGATGCGGATGGAGTCCCGCGTGCCGGAATCGACCCGAGGGGCGCTCGTCACGCGCGGGTACGATATCGAGTGGCTCGGACCGTGGTCGATGCGCGTGGGTGGGGTGCAGGGGACCCTCATGAATCACGATACCGGATGGCTCGCCGGTGCCGCCGATCCCCGGCGGAACGGGTACGCGATCGGCTGGTAAGCCGTTGCAGAACTCCGTGACCGGCTCGTCGCCCTCCGCCCGCCCGTCCGTGCTGCTGCTCGACGCCGGAGACACGGCGGCCGTTGCGCTTGCCCCGCTCCCGCCGGGGACCGCGATCGAGGTCATCCGCGGCGGAGATACTATACGGGTGGTGGCGGAGACGCTCATCCCGTTCGGGCATAAGATCGCCGTCGCGCCGATGGCGGCGGGAGATCCGGTGGTGAAGTACGGAGAGGTGATCGGGGTCGCGACCACCGCGATCCGGCCGGGGCAGCATGTGCACGTCCACAATGTGCGGAGCGACCGAGCGGGGGCCCATCGTGGCTGAGGCCTCGGCGGGATCGCTCCGTGGATGGCAACACCCCACCGGCATAGGCGTCCGGCGGCACCTCCTCGTGATCCCGTCGGTGATTTGCGCGGCCCAGGCGGCGTTGACGATCGTGGACGGCGAACCCGGCGCGGTGGCGATCGAGCATCAGCATGGATGCTCGCAACTCGGCGGGGACGCCCATCTGACCGAGCACGTCCTGACCGGACTCGGGACGCACCCCAATGTCGCCGGGACCCTGGTCGTGAGCCTCGGCTGTGAGACGGTGCAGGGGGTCGCGCTCCATCGGTCGATCGTCGGACGGGGCCAGCGCGCTGAGTTCGTGGGCATCCAGCAGGCGGGCGGTACGGGGGCGGCGATACAGGCGGGCCGCGAGGTGTTGCATCGCCTTCGGAGCGCGGCGGCGTCCGATGCGCACGTCGCGCTCGATTGGGCAGCTCTCCGCGTCGGCGTTGAAGCGGCGTGGCTCGACGTTCCGCCAAGCCAAGCCCGGGTCTTCCTCGAGGTGATCGGCGAGTTGCGGCGCGCCGGCGCTACAGTGATTCAGGCGGCCTCGACCGCGGGGGCCGATGCGGGCCTCTGGTGGGAGCAGGCCACTCAGCTGGTCCCAGGACCCCGGTTGAGTCCGAATGGCCTCTCGTACGCGACACGACCGGCCGGAGCGGGCGTGTACCTGATGGAGTCCCCCGCAACACGCATCGCGCAGAAGACTGGGCTGGCTGCCGCGGGTGCTCACGTGATCCTGTCGCCGCTGGCCGGCGGGCTGCCCGCGGGGTGCCCGGTGGCGCCCGTCCTGCATGTGGGGATCGCGCCGTATGCGCGGCCGTTCGCCGAAGATGTCGACGTCATGCTGGACGAGGCCCCGCCGGAGCTCGCCGCGGCCGCGGTGCTGGATGCGGTCGTCGGGGCGTGCCGGACGGTGACGTTGCTCGAGACGATCGGAGACTTTGAGATGGCGATCCACCGGATCGCGCCCACGATGTGAGGGCGATGGACGAGATCCTGCTGTACCGGCGGGCGGGCGCGAGAGGGTGGGGCGCGCGTAACCACGTGCTGGTCCTGCCGTTGATTGCCTCCGCGTCCGGCGTCGCGCGGGCCCTCGCGCGCGGGACCGGTGCGACGTGGGTGGAACACGACTACGAACCAACGGCCGACGATCTGCCCCAGAATCGCGACCGGATCACCCAGACACTAGTCGGTTTTGCCACCAACCCTAACGTGGGGGCCGTGCTCCTCGTGGCCGACACGCCGGAGCGGAGCGCGCTGCTCGATCCCATTCGAGCGACCGGCCAGCAGTCCGATCTGGTCGTTGTGACCGAAGCGGGAGGGCTGCGGGGCGCCATCGAGCAGGGCCGCACACGTCTGGGCGCACTCCTGACGAAAGCCGCCGCAGCAAGTCGAGAACGCGCACCCGTGGCCGCGCTGATGCTGGGGACGGAGTGCGGAGGATCCGACGCGCTCTCCGGCATCACCGCGAACCCGGCCCTTGGCGTCGCCAGCGACCACCTGGTTGACGCGGGCGGCACCGCCGTGCTCGCGGAGACGACCGAGCTCATCGGCGCCGAGCATCTGCTGGCCAGGCGTGCCGCCACCCCGGCCGTCGCCGAGGACATCTACCGGATCATCCACCGGTACGAAGCCGTCGTCCTCGCCCACGGCGAGGACATACGAGGCGCGAACCCGGCGCCCGGCAACATCGAGGGCGGGCTGACGACGATCGAGGAGAAATCGCTCGGCGCCGCCAAGAAGGGCGGGACCCGGACGATTCAGCAGGTCGTGGAGTACGCCTGTCGTCCGGCGACGAGCGGTCTCGTGATCATGGACACTCCGGGGAACGACATCGAGCAGATGGTCGGGATGGTCGCCGCGGGGTGTCAGGTCGCTGCGTTCACGACCGGCCGCGGCACTCCAACCGGATCGGCGATTGTTCCGGTCATCAAGATCGCCACGAACTCTCACACCGCGACCCGCATGCAGGACAACATCGACCTCAATGCCGGATTGATCCTCGAGGGGGCCGAGACCCTCGAGACCATGGGGCGACGCATTTTCGAGGCGATCCTTGCGGTCGCTCAGGGGGAACCGACCAAGGCGGAGCGTCTCGGCCATCGCGAGTTTTCGATCAGCCGGTATCCGTTCGCCGTGCTCGACGCCGTAACCGCCGCCCGATAACGCGTACAGGGGGGCTCCACGATGGCACGGAGTGGCAACGTGTCGGTGACGCAGGACACTCCGGTTCGGATGCGCGACGGCGTGACGTTGTACGCGGATGTGTACATACCCGAAGGGAATGGGCCGTTTCCGGTCCTCCTGATGCGCACCCCGTACAACAAGACCGCGTTCCAAGATTCCGTGTATGCCCATCCGGGTTGGTACGCCCGCCGCGGCTACATCGTGGTCATCGAGGACGTCCGGGGCCGCTGGAGCAGCGAAGGCGAGTGGTACCCCTTCGCGCACGAGTCGGAGGACGGCTACGATACGGTCGAGTGGGCCGCGCGATTGCCCAGGTCCAACGGCAAGGTCGGCATGTACGGGCTCTCATACGTCGGCGCGACCCAGCTGCTGGCGTCGGTAACGGCGCCGCCCCACCTGGCCTGCATCGCCCCGGGCATGACGGCGTCTGAGTACTACGACGGGTGGACATACCGCGGCGGCGCCTATCACCTGGCCTTCACGGAATCTTGGACCGTGATGCTGGCGGCGGACACCGCCCGCCGGCGCGAACTTCGCCGGTTGGAAGCGGAGCTCTACGCCGCCTTCAACGCGACCGGGCTGGTGTTTGGGACCTTACCTCTGAAGCAGTATGAGCTCCTCCGCCGCGAGCGCATCGCCCCCTACTTCTTCGACTGGCTCGACCACCCCACGCGGGACGAGTACTGGGAACGGTGGAGCATCGAGCGCCGCCACGCCAACGTCCGGGTTCCCGCGCTCCACATTGCGGGATGGTACGACATCTTTTTGGATGGAAGCATCCGGAACTACCTCGGGCTGCGCGAGCGCGCCGCGGACGACCGGGCCCGCAACGGGCAGCGGATCCTGATCAGCCCATGGATGCACGTCCCGTGGGCGCCGCTCGTGTCCGGGTGGGACTTCGGCGACGAGGCGCGAAGCCGGATCAACGAGTGGCAGCTGCGCTGGTTCGATTACTGGCTCCGGGGCGTGGAGAACGGGGTTCCCGACGATCCCCCGGTCCGGATCTTCGTCATGGGCGAGAACCGCTGGCGCGACGAACGCGAGTGGCCGCTGCGGCGCGCCCAGACGACCGAGTTCTTCCTCCACAGCCAGGGTTCGGCGAACTCGCTCAACGGGGACGGCGTTCTCAGCCGGGAACGGCCCGGCGAAGAGGACACGGACGTCTTCATCTATGACCCCCGCTCGCCCACGATGAGCTTTGGGGGACGGTCCTGCTGCCGGTACACGATCTCGCCGATGGGGCCGGCCGACCAGCGGCCGGCCGAGATCCACAACGGCGTGCTCGTGTACTCGACCCCGCCGCTCCTACGCGACCTCGAGGTGACCGGGCCGCTCTCGGCGGTGCTGT
Source organism: bacterium (assembly GCA_035703895.1). Classification (NCBI taxonomy): domain Bacteria; species bacterium. The sequence continues at coordinate 8,478 of DASSXJ010000156.1, forward strand.
ACGCGGCGACGACCGCGCGGGATACGGACTGGACCGTCAAGTTCGTCGACGTGTATCCTGACGGCCGCGCGATCAATGTGGCCGACGGCATCCTGCGGGCCCGCTATCGGGATTCCCTCTCGGTCCCGATGCTGCTGACTCCCGGCGAGGTGTATGAGTATCGCGTGGATCTGGGATCGACGAGCAACCTGTTCAAAGCGGGCCATCGGATCCGGGTCGAGGTGTCGAGCTCGAACTTCCCCTGTTTCGACCGGAACCTGAACACGGGAAACGCGCCGGGGGATGAATGGATCGCCGACTGCGCAGTGGCAACCCAGACGGTGTTCCACGATGCCAACCGGCCGTCTCGGATCGTGCTACCGGTGGTCCCCCGGCCCTAGTTTACCGTGGCCGAGGCGGGATGTGCGCTCAGTCGTCTCGGTGCGTGTCGGGGCTAGACAGGTAATGCAGGATCGACGCGAGATTGTCACGAGCTTCCGCGTAGTGCCGTCGTGCGCACTCCGTCGAGCAAAAATCATCCCCCTGCTCGACGGCGAGAGGAGGTTTCGGCATCCCGCACGCTTCGCATCGCTCATGAGCCATTTCGATTCCCCCCATTGCTCGCGTGGCAGACTTAGACAGCGGGGGTGGCCGGAATCGCTGCCACCCCCGCTCGTCTCTGCTTAATCTGCTGCTTCCGGCGATTTTAGGCGACGACGCGAACTCTGCTTGCCTGGGGACCTTTCTGTCCCTGAGACGCCTCGTACTCGACCTTCTGCCCTTCGTTCAAGGACTTGTAGCCTTCGCCCTCGATCCCGCTGAAGTGCACAAACAGATCCTTGCTGCCGTCTTCCGGGGTGATGAAGCCATACCCCTTCTCAGAGTTAAACCACTTTACAGTTCCGATTGCCATGCGATCCCCACCTTTATCGTATGCTACCAACCGACTTTGCAGCCTGCTGATGCCAGCCAAGCATGACACACTCTGCGCGTCAACGCAACAAGATTGTTTGGCCAGCCGCCTCCGCGATCACGGGCTCTTCACTATAGGTGGCGGCACACTCCAGACCTGCTTACGCACCTCATCCAGCAGCCTTGCCAGCGACCGCGCCTGAGCTCTGCTGAGGCCAGACATGAGCGAGCGAATGAGCCGAAAGTGGATCGGGGCAAACCCGCGGACAAAACGGCGCCCCTTTTCGGTGAGCTCGATCAAGACTGCGCGGCGGTCACCCGGATAGGTAACGCGACGCACGAGCCGGTCCTTGGCGAGTCCGTCGACGAGCCCGGTGATGTTCCCTGGGGTGACAACCATGAGCTCCGCCAACTCAGACGCCAGCACGGCCTGGTCCTCGCAGAGAAAGAGCGCCATCAGGAGACCCAGCCGGGCGGGTGTAAGATCGACCTGGTTCAATAGAGCACTCATATAATAATTCTTGATCTCGAGAGCGGTGCGAAGGATCGTCAGCGCACCATCGATGTAGTCAAAGTCGAAGTTGGGCAGTCTAGAAGCTCTTTGCTTCAGGCCTCGGCGGAGCACGCCGAGGCCGTCGCCCCGAGCAGGTGATCCGCTTGGTCGTTTTGCCCGCAAGGGGAACGGCCGCCTCCCTCGATTGTTGACATCTGAAATACTAACGACACCCGAAGCCATGTGTCAACTCTATTGGCGTCTTGACAGCAGAGTGAAACGGGGAATATTATCCGTAGTGGCTGATACTTGACAGGTAAACTATATTTCGGGGGAGCGCGCGTGTCGTCTGCACAGTCGTTCAACGAACCGACTCGAAACACAACGCGGGAGGCCGAGGTCGCGGTCGCCGGCGGCGGCCCAACGGGACTCTGGCTGGCGTGCGAGCTGGCTCTGGCCGGCGTGCGGGTCACCGTCCTGGAACGCCTCGCCGAGCCCACCGGACTCTCCAAAGCGCTGGGACTTCAGGCGCGATCTATGGAGATGCTCGAGGATCGCGGTATTCTCGATCGCTTCACGGCAGGCAACCCGACGCCGCCATTCCTGAACTTTGGCATGTTTCCTTTGGATCTGCGGAAACTCGACTTCCCGCATCCCTACGGCGTCGTCATTCCACAGGCACGCGTCGAGGCGCTGCTCGAGAAGCGCGCGAGGGAATTGGGGGCGGAGATCCGGCGGGGACACGAGGTGGTCGGGCTGCACCAGGATGAGCAGGGCGTCACGGTCGAGGTCCGCGCGGCGGCCGAGAGTTACGGACTGCAGGTCCGATATCTGGTCGGCTGTGACGGAGGCCATAGCACGGTGCGGACGCGATTGGGGGTTGCGTTTCCGGGGCTCGAGCCGACGATCATCGGACGGATGGGGGATGTGAAACTGTCCGAAGGCGCACTCGAGCTGCTGAAACGAGGGGTCCCCGAGCTCGGCGGGCGTGCGTTCGGCATCGCACGCACGAAGACGGGTAACTTCGCCATTGTTCCCATGGGCTCCGGGGTGTATCGCGTCGCGGCAGTCGAATGGGATCAACCGTCGATCGACCATAACGCGCCGATGGTGCTCGACGAACTGCAGGCAGCGATCCACAGGGTGATCGACCTGGACCTCCCGATGCACGATCCGGTATGGCTTTCTCGGCCGACGGACAGTAGCCGTCTCGTGGAGCAGTACCGTGACGGCCACGTGTTCCTGGCGGGAGATGCCGCTCACGTGCATTGGGCGTATGGCGGGAAGGGATTGCAGACCGGGATCCAGGACGCCGGCAATTTGGGTTGGAAGCTGGCCGCACAGGTTCATGGCTGGGCCCCCTCGGATCTGCTCGACACCTATCACGCCGAGCGGTACCCCGTGGGGCAACGGTTGATGATGATCACCCGGGCCCAGGAGGCGCTGGCGCGCCCGGGCGAGCACGTCACAGCGCTGCGCGAGCTGGTTGGCCAGCTCTTGACACAGGAACAGACGTTCCGATCCATCGTGGAGGCGATCTCCGACGTGGATATCCGTTACGACATGGACGCCGACCGCGGGGACCGGCATCCGCTGCTCGGCCGATGGGCGCCGAATCTCACGCTGCGCACTGAACGTGGCACAACCCGGGTCGCGGAACTCATGCATGCGGGCAAGGGCGTGTTTCTCGATATTGCCGCGCGACCGGCGCTGCATGATGTCGCCGCGCACTGGGCCGATCGAGTTGATGCGACGATGGCCCGGTGTTATGAGCGTCCAGCAAATCTCGACGCGTTGCTCGTCCGGCCGGATGGTTACGTGGCCTGGGTAGCCACGTCCGATGACGGGGATGGGGAATCCCAGAGAGCGCTGCGTGCCGCTTTGGAGAGATGGTTCGGCGCCGCGGCAAATCAAAGAAAGACTCTTGGCAGCGGACCATGAAACCTGATAGAGTAGGGGATGGTTCTGAGAAGTAACACAGGGTTCACCGTGCGGACAGCGTTATACGTGGGGACGTAGCTCAGTTGGGAGAGCGCCTGAATCGCACTCAGGAGGTCGGCGGTTCGAATCCGCTCGTCTCCACCATATTTCTCAAGATTTCCGAGTGATCACTTAAAGACCACCTGACGTGTTTTCCCGGGCTGCGACATTTTCGCAGCCAGTTCGAATTTGCTCCTCGCCTGATCACGCTCGGCGACGTGCGCCTTCGCCCAGTGGCACAAGTCACGAAGTGGTTTGATGAGACTGCGGCCCATAGCGAGAAAACTGAGCGTCCTGCGAGAATCCCGCTAGTTCCAAATTCTCAAAAGGGAGATCAGGCGATGTCCGAAAGCATCGATATCTTGCTATACCGAGCATAGCGAGGGTAGAGACGGTTAACAGTCGCCGGCGCGACACAAGTCGCTTTTGCCTCTGACCTTGCCCGGTCAAAAGACCGGTGACTTCGCCCGGGCGCGAAGAGAGGGAGTGGTTTCTTGACAACGCCG
>DASSXJ010000157.1 GCA_035703895.1 bacterium
GGCAAGCGCCAGTTGGACGGTGGAAAACGACACCGCCCGCGCAACCACGAGGAGCGCCACGCTTGCGACCGTGGTGAGGAAGATGTACGGCACGATGTTCGAACGGAAGACGTGTTTCGGCTGGTTTTGACCGAGCAGAAAGAAGACGATCGGCGGCCCGCTCAGGCTGGTGCTCGTGGAGAGGAACCCGCTGAGCACCCCAGCAGCGATGGTCTGCCACAGGGCGGTGGTGACCGCGGGACGGAATCCGGTGAACATCACGACCGCGAAGACCGCGGTGAGCCCGGCGATCAACACCTTGAGCAGGCCCGGGTGCCCCCACAGCAGCACAGCCAGCCCACCGGGCATGCCGGCGAGGCTGCCGACGAACAGCCGCCCAACAAGCCTCCAATCGGTCCCCTGCCGGATTTCGGGACGGGCCGCCAGGATACCGCTCACCAGGACGCCGAGGATCAGGGTCGTTTCGACGACGGTGTCCGCGGGATAGACAAAGGTCAGCAAGGGCGCAGCGAGCAGGTTAAAGCCAAACCCCGTGACGGCGGCCGTGGCCGCGGCGCCGAGCGTGACCAGCGCGGCGTAGATCAGGACGAGCCGCGTCGCGAAGATCCCGCGACGGCGGTGTGCGCGGTCAGCGCCTCAACCGCGGCGCCCACCGATCCCACCAGTGTATCAATCTCGGGGTCGGTGACGACGAGCGGCGGCGCCACCATGATCGGGTTGTCCACAAACGCGAGGACTTCGCGGGTGCGCAGGTCGCGCTCGAGGCGGTCGAGGTCTCGCGTCCTGAGCCGGAGGGGCGCCCGAGTGGTCCGGTCCTCCACCAGCTCGATCGCGACCATCAGGCCCAGCCCGCGCACTTCGCCGACGATCGGGCACGGCTCCAGCGCCCGCCGGAGACCCTCCAGGAGGCGCGCACCTCCTCGCGCCGCACGAGCACGAAGGTCTTCGGCGGCGATGATCTGAAGGCAGGTCAGGGCGGCCGCGCACGCCGCCGGGTGGCCGCTGAACGTGAACCCGTGCGGGATAAGCCGCCGTTCGAGGCGGGAGGCCACGTGGCGGCGCATCGCCACCGCGCCGAGGGTCTGGTATCCTCCTGTCATGCCTTTGCCGAGGACCATCAGGTCGGGCACGACGCCCCAGTGATCGCAGGCAAACCACCGCCCGGTCCGCCCAAACGCCGTGACCACCTCATCTGCCACGAGCAACGCCCCATACCGATCGCAGAGCGCTCGAAGGTTCGGCCAGTAGTCGTCCGGCGGCACGAGGACGCCGCCGGGACCCGGAACAGGCTCCGCGATCACCGCGGCGACCTGGTCGGCCCCAACGGCCAGGATCGCCTCCTCCACGGCATCCACGCACTCGCGCGTGCACACGGGACCGTGCGCGCAGAACCGGCACCGATACCGAAACGGCGCCGGGACGAAGCGGATACCGGAGACCCGTGTCCCCATGCCGCGGAGGAGCCCCCGGTCGGGATCGCTCAGCGAGGCTCCCGCAAACGTGCTGCCGTGGGCAGAATACTCCCGGCTGATGACGATCCGGCGCCGGCGGCGGCCGCTTGCGGCGTGATAGAGACGCGCGATCTTGAAAGCGGTGTCGACGGCTTCCGATCCGGTCGGGACGAGCATGACGGTACTGAAATCGCCGGGCAGGATCTCGGTGAGCCTCGCCGCGAGATCCAGCGCGGCCGGCGACGCGGCGTCGGTCAACGGGGCGAAGGCGAGCCGACGGAGGGACTCGGAGACCGCGCCGACCACGTCCGCGCGGCCGTAGCCGACCGTGACCGCCCACAGCCCCGACCGGGCGTCGAGGTAGGAACGCCCACGGTCATCCCAGACCCGGCTGCCCTCTCCCCGAACGAGCAGCAGCGGGCCGCCCTTCCGATGGAGTACCGTCTGGACCTGGCCTTGAAACCAGAGCGGAGCGGAAGACGTCACGAGACCCTCACGCCCTGGCCTTCGAGCGCACCTCTCACAAGCCCTCTGACCAGAGGCGTTTGGGGCCGCGGCGAGGGCTCGGTGTCTCCGCGAACTGGTCGTCTATGGCGGATCGATCATCGATGCGCGAAGACTCCAGGGTTGCGATGGCCGTCGTTGTCTGAGACCATCTGGTATCCTGCACGGGACACGGCGCCACCCTCGACCGGCGAGGCGAGCCATCGCTCCAGCAGGCGGATACACCGGTAGACATCCTCGACGCCGTCCAGATGGTACCGCGCGGCGGTCGGGGAGACGCGGGGTCCGACCTTGACCGTCACCGCGGGATCCGCGAGCGTCTCAAACACGTCTTCGTCCGTCCTATCGTCTCCCGCATAGACGACGCGCGCGCGCCGGGGCCAATCCTCCCCGTACAACCGTGTCAGGATCCAGCGCACCGCGGCGCCCTTGTCCCAGGAGACGTCGGGGCGAATCTCGAGGACGTGCTTCCCCGGACGCAGGACCAGCGTGCCCGAGGGAACCCGGGCGACCTCCTCGTGAACGGCGATGCGCACGCCTTCGGTGAACCGGTGAGGGGTCTGGCGGTAGTGGACCGCGGCGGTGAGGCCCTTGTCTTCGACCCAGGCGCCGGGGATCCCCCGCAGGCGCTGCTGCAGCCGCCGGCTGCACGCGGCGATGATCTCGCGCGCCTGATCCGCTTCGGGGTGGGTCCACGTCCACCCCGGCCCGGCGATCTCGAGGCCGTGGTTCCCCGCGTAAACGATCCCGTCGAGGCCGACACGAAGACGAATGTCACCGAGCGCGCGCCCGCTCACGATGCCGATCGCTGCTCGGGGATTGAGGGCGATCTGCGCGAGGGCGGTCCTCACGTCGCCGGGAAGCGCCACGGCATCAGGAGTATCGGCGAACCCCGCGAGGGTCCCGTCGAAATCGGCCAGCAGGGCGATCGGGTCCTCACCCACGATCCGGGCCCGGACCTCCTCGACGGCGTCGAACAACCGCCTGGGGGCGACGCGACCGGCGATCAGATGCGCCGCCGCTTGAAGATGCTGCGCGACCCAGTGGAAAATATCGTGTTCGGCAAGATAGGTGCGAAGGTGCTCCATGCGCCGGCGCCGCTCCTCGAGCGGCACCGCGAGCCCCCTGGGAATCGCATCGGCGCAGCCATCGAGATCGTAAGGATTGATGGGGATGGCCCACGACAGCTCGTCTCGAGCGCCGGTCAGTTCGCTGAGCAGCAAGGCGCCCCGGCCGTCGACCTGGCAGGCGATGAACTCCTTGGCCACAAGATTCATGCCGTCCTGGAGGGAGCTGACGATACAGAGGTCGGCCATGCGATAGAGTGCCGCCATGCCGGCCGGGGGAAGGGGGGCCGGCAGCGAGATGACCGGCTGCCAGTCGGGTGTCCCGTATGCCTGGTTGAGGCGCTCGACCGTGTGCTCGACCTGCGCCTGCAGATCCCGATAGGCTTTGATCCGGGTCCGGCTCGGCGCGGTCTTCTGGATGAACACGATGCGCGACCGATACTCCGGATGCCGCTTGAAGAACAGGTCGATCGCCTGGAGCCGTTCCGGAATCCCCTTCGTGTAGTCGAGGCGGTCGACGCTCACCACGACGGAGCGACCGTCCAATCGAAGCCGCCGCCGCAGCCGGGCCATCCAGCGCTCGCAGCGGGTCGATCGCGCCGTCTCCTCCAACCCGGCGACGTCGATGCTGATGGGGAAGGCCTCCACCTCGATCATCCGTCCGTCGTATTCGACGACCCCGTCGTCGACATGCGCCCCGAGCTCACGCTCGACGCACTCCAGGAAATGCTCGACGTGGCGGGGATGCTGAAACGCGACCAGGTCGTTGGCGAGCAGGCCGTCGAGCAGTTCCGCCCGTTGCGGGCAGATCCGAAACACGTCCCACGCGGGCCAGGGGATGTGCCAGAACTGCATGAGAAACAGCTCCGGACGCAGCCGCCGAATCTCGCGCGGGCAGAGGGCCAGATGATAGTCATGGATCCAGACCACGGCGTCGGCGGCCGCCTCGGCCTGCACCGCCTCGGCGAACCGGTGATTGGCCGCTTTGTACGACGCCCAGTATCGGGCGCGGAACCGCGCCTGCTCCATCGCCATGTGGCAGAGCGGCCACAGCGCTTGGTTGGCGTACCCATAGTAGGATCCCTCGATCTCGGCGCGGGAGAGAGCGATGCGCTTGAGCGTGTACCGCGGCGCGTCTGGAGGAACACCGACCCGAGCCTGGGAATCCGTGACGTCAAAATCCGCCTCGCCATCCCCCCAGGCAATCCAGGTCCCCCCGATCTCCTGCATCACCGGATCGAGCGCAGCCACCAACCCGCCGACGGGCCGGATGACCTCAGGGCCGGTTGGGCCCTTCTTGTGGACGTAGGGCTCCCGGTTGCTCACGATGATCAGTTGCCGTCCCGGCAGCGTCTCGCGCATTCGCTGCAAGACATCACGGGTCACCATCCGGCCAGCACCTCCCATGAGCGTGAACCCGGAAAGAAAATCGCCCGGAGAAGGTCTCCGGGCGATTCCCGGGCCACCCTCTCTCTCGTTCGCCTACGGGGTTAGCTGACGGGCTCGGGTCGAGAGCTACCTTACTCGCGAAGTTCGCGAGATCCGCCCCACTGCTCTGGATCCCCCGCTCCCTGCGCCGCAGAGATTCGGCAGACCGTTCAGGGCATGCCTCAGATATTTCGTTACCTATGGTTTTACCCGGGCGCGCGCATTCCCAAACCACGCCCTGCGATCGCGATGCCGGCGGTGAATTTCGGGGGCGAATTTCGGGTATGATCTCTACGTGGCGGCACGATCACCAGGGAGTAGCGAGATGCGCTATGTCGTGGCAGCACTGATCGTCGCGCTCGTCCCGCTGCAGAGTCTCGCGCAGACCGCGACCGCCGGTCCGGCCGTCACCGCCCCTTCCGTCACCCCACCCCCCGTGTCCTTTGGGATCGACCTCGATCCACGTGGAGACCCGGCCGCCCCTTCCCGCGGGAGCATCAAATGGGTGAGGATCTCGGCGGATTGGAGCGCGCTCGAGCCTACGCGGGGGACGTTTGCGTGGACGGCCCTGGATAGCCTGATGCGCCGGACCGCGGAGACAGGGGTCCGGATCGTCCTGGTGCTGATGAACACCCCCAAGTGGGCCGCGCTGGACCAAGACGTGCCCGAAGCGGTGTGGAGACACCAACCGCCTCGAAACATCGCGGGCTGGCAGCGATTCGTCGGGGCCGCGGCGACACGATACCGCGGGCGCGTCTTCGCCTGGCAAGTGGAACCGCTCGTCGACTTCGCCGCGTTTCGTGGAACCTTCCGCGACTACGTGGCGATGCTGCACGCTGCCAGGCTCGCAATCCGTCAAGGAGATCCGCAGGCCCTGGTCGTCGCCGCCTCCTCTCCGGGGCTGGATCTGTCCTATGTCAAAGCGCTCTTCGGCCCGCCGGCCGATGACTTCGATGCGCTGATCCTCTCCCCCCGCGGGCGGACGCCTGAGGAGCTGCTCGAGGCGCTCACCGTCATTCGCGGCCGCATCGCGGTGGACACCCACCACCAGATATGGGTCGGCGATTCCGACGCCCAAGGGCCGGCGGCTCCTCCCGACGATGCGATCGGGGACCAGATGGTGCGTTTGGCTGCGGCCGGCATCGCCGGGGGCGTGGCGATGCAATTCTGGTCCGGCCGGCAAACGTCTCCCCGGTGGGCGCCGGTGCGCGAGACGATCATCCGGATGCTGGAAGGCACGCGGCGGGTCGGATGGTTACCGCGAGGGGCGGCGGTCTATGCCTTCGTCGCGACCGGGGGCGCCGTGCCGGTCGCGGTGATGTGGACGACCGGCGAGGATCAAGCCGTCCCGGTGGCCGCAGACGGACCGCTCAAGATCACAACCGTCGCCGGCGAGACCTCCGCCCCGGTCTCGCGCGACGGCAAACTGACAATCCCGGTAGGAAAATCACCCGTGTTCGTGCAGGGGTTGGCTGCGGCGGCGCTCGATGAAGCCGGCCGGGCCGTGCAGCAAGGTCCGTTCCAAATTCCGCGCGATCCCGCGCACGATTTCTCGCGTGCCGAGAGCGTCTCCGTCACGCTGGGGCCCGTGAACTCCGAACGCGGACTCTACAACCAACGATTCCGCTCCCTACCGGCGGGCGCGGTGGTGTCGCTCACGGTGGACGGCGTGGATGCCGTCCGGACCAACCCCGCCAAAGACGCGGTCTATGTGTATCTCGACGTGGATCACTCGTTCGCGTACTTTGTCGACGGCCGCGAAGACCTGCTCATCACTGTGGAGGTCCACCGAGCCAAGGCCCCCCAACAGGTGGGGTTTAACATCTTGTACGACTCAATGACCGGGTATCGGTTCACCCCCTGGCAGTGGATCGAGCCCGGAACGGGATGGGCAAAGTACGCGATCCGGCTGACGGATGCGGCGTTCAGCAGCGCCTGGGGCTGGGACCTGGCGATCAACGGGGCCGGCGACAAGAAAGAGCCCCTGGTCATCCGGTCGATCATCGTGGAGAAGGTCCGGCGACCCGGCCCCTGAATGCGTAGCGTAATGCCTCCTACCCTGCCGCCGCCTGAGCTCACCATCACCAGGCAGCAGGCCAGGCGCTTTCTGCTTGCCCATCACCGCCTACTGCCGCCGCGCAAGCTGCGCGGCAAGCAGGGCGTGCTGGACTACGTGCGCCATGTCCATTGCATTCAAAACGACCCCATCAATGTTGTGGGGCAGAATCCGCATTTGGTGTTGCAATCACGGGTGAAGGGATACAAGCCGGCTATCCTGGATGAGGCACTCTACACGGACCGAAAGCTCATCGATGGGTATGACAAACAGATGTCCATTTATCCCGTGGAAGATTGGCCGTATCTCGGCATCTACCGCGAGGATATGGGCGACAGTTATGCCCGTCACAAAAGCACGGTGAAAGCTGCCAAGTTGATGAAATGGGTCAAACAGGAGGTTGAAACCCGCGGCCCGCTTTCTTCGCTGGACTTGGAAGACGAAACGCGCATGGAATGGTGGTTGAGCGGCACCACACGTGCCGTGCGCATCGCGTTGGATATTCTGTTCATCTCAGGCGATATCGTTGTTCATCACCGCGTCGGCACCCGGCGGTATTTCGAGCTAAGTACGCGCGTGCTGCCGCCCAAGCTGCTCAAAGTCCGCCCTCCCCACACGTCGCAGGAAGATTATTTGGAATGGCACGTGTTGCGTCGCTCAGGCGGCGTTGGCCTCGTTCATCCGAACGTCAACAGTAAATGGGGCGGAATTAGAGGCTGGCGCGGCGGCCAGGTCCGGGGCGCTCTGACGCGCCTATTCAAGAAAGGAAAGCTGGTGCGTGTGGCGATCGAGGGCCTGCCGCGCGAGGCATTCTATGTTCGCCGCGGCGACCTGCCCGCGCTGGGGGCCGCTGGGAGGGGCAGCAATACGCCTGTTGGCTCAGCCTTTATTGCGCCGCTGGATAACCTGATGTGGGACAGCAATCTGATCGAAATGGTTTTCGATTTCTTCTACACCTGGGAGGTCTACAAGCCGGCTTCCAAGAGAACGTGGGGCTATTACGTGTTGCCCGTACTGGTTGGTGACCGCCTGGTGGCGCGCGTCGACCCGGCCTTCGACAAGAAGGCAAAGCTCTTCAGCATTCAAAACTGGTGGTGGGAAAAGGG
>DASSXJ010000158.1 GCA_035703895.1 bacterium
ACTCGCTAAAGAAACGGCCCGGGCGATGCGGGCCGGCATTCCTGGCTGTTCTGGTGGTGGGCTGGCTTTTGGCCGTCCCTAACTCGGCCTCGTTTGGAGTAGCACCTCCTCTCGAATCACCGTTCGGCAACGTGACGGTCAACCAACCAGTCGCGGTCGCGGTCTCGCTCGGCAGGGCACTCGTGACCCAACATTGTTCAACACAAGTTCTGTCGATTAGCGGCACGCAGAGTTCTGCGACCGCAAGCGTGTTCGCGACGCTTCCCGCCCAGGGGCCTGCTACTTGCGAGGATTATATCGCCATCGTGCCCGCACAGCCGAACATCCAGACCGTCGCGGGATTCCCGACCCCATTTTTCAACGGGTTCACGTCAAATGACGTATACGTCACCCAGGGCCCGAACATTACCAAGATCTCGTTTGACGGTTCAACCGTTACCGCCTTTGCGACCCTTCCTTCCTGCGCAGCTTCAGGCAACGGCATCACCATCGACCGTCAGGGCACGTTTGGCCACAATTTGATCGTCACATGTGCAAACGGCCCGGTGTGGCTCCTGAACGGGAGCGGTCAGACCGTGAAGGTAGATGGTGCTCCAACCCGTAGGCCCATCGCGACAGTACCAATCACCACGGGCCAGATCGTCGAGGGGCCGGACGTTGCGCCTTTATCATTTGGTTCGTTTGGGGGTCAGCTTCTCGTCACCGTATCCCCGATCGTTCCTTCGGTACCGCCGACGGGCAATGTCGTCGCCGTCAATCCTTCCAACGGGAAGGTCTCGGCAGTTGCCCCCCTGCCCACTGCCGAATCAGTCGCCCTCATTCCGACAACGAAATGCACCTTCGGTCTCTCATCGGCCACCTATTTCACCGCCGCTTTCGGGACCAACACCGTCGATTTCCTGCCCTTGATAGATCCGAACACCGGCATGAGCGTGTTCGCCGGGCTGGGCGGGACGAACGCCCTGGTCACCAGCGAGGGCAGTGCAAACGGCGCGGGGATCACGCTGCTCACGTCCACCGGGGGCACGTCGACCTTCGAATCTTTCGTCACCGAGCATCAAGGTTCGGCCTTCGTCGACTGCACCGCTCCGTTGCTCCTACAAGCTTTTCGGACCGAAGCCTCCCTCAGCATTGGCCCGGGCGCAGTCGGAGTGAGCAGCGTTTTCATCCTCCAAGAACCGAACTTCAACCCGTTGGCTATATGCGTGGGCACCACCACGGCAGACGGGAGTCAGCCGTGTCTCTCGCACGTGCCGACGTATGGCATCACGGGGACAGAGCAAAGCTTCAAAGAGTGCGGAAAAAGCCTCGTCTCGTCGGGCTCGGGTCCGGCTCTGGAGTGTAAGTTCTTCAAGAACCTGGAGTCAGCCCAAGCGATTAATAAGTTTACCGGCACGTTGATCATCAAGGTCAAGACTCAGGGCCCCACCGGCGATGACGCAGAAGGGGGCACGTAAGGAGTCACGCAGGCCGTCCCTGACGGACTCCACGCCCCAGTGTAGGACGCCTTGACCCGTCTCCGTGATTGGGCGGTGTGTGAAAATCGCGCCGTGGATCAGCCCGGTGAGCGCGGCCTGGTGATGATCACCCTCCTGGTGACGATACTTATCGTCACCATCGTCAGTGTGTCGCTGATCGGTTTGATGAACGCGGATATGACCCACGCGTCCATCCAGTACGCGGTGAGCCGCAGCTTCTACATCGCTCAGGCCGGCCTCGAAGAAGCCAAGGTGCAGGTTTCGGCAGCGGCCGATCCAGGGGCCTACGCGACGCCGGCCGAAGGCGTGACGGAGACGTATGGGGGCGGCCAGTTCACGTATTGGGTCGATACCGATACCGGGCCAAAGACGGCGTGCGGATCAGGGCTCAAGACGCTGGAGGCCGTCGGACAGGTCGCGTATCTCAGTAGGACGCTCTCTACGCGGGTCCGTGCCTGTGGCGTGGCCGGGGTGCCCTTCTTGACGGCACTCTTCGGGGTGTCCCGGATCGAGTTTCAAGGGGCGGCGACCCGAGTGTACCTTGCGCCGTATCTCGTCGGCTCGCCCGGGGGAGGGGGAACCCTGGGATCCTTCACGGAGATCAATTTCGCCGACAACGGGGTCCGACTGAATACCGTGAGCGACGTGGCCAGCGATGCCGTGACGTTACGAGACGGGAGATTTCTTGACTATATGCTGTTCGGGTTCGCAACCGCGCCGAGCTACGATCCCACCCCCACGGCCGATCCGGCTCCGTGGATCTTGGGGGCGTTCGGGGACATCGTCAAGGCTCGACCGGCGACCGGGCCGGCCGTGAACGCGTGCGGGACTCCCTACGCCTGCGTGACCGTGGGACAAAGTCTGTCCGATGTCAAACGGATATCCGACCTCCGCGACGCGAACTATCTTCCTCATGTGTACATGAACAGCATGCGCGAGGAAGCGTTGCCGCGCCTCGGCCTCAATCCCGAGACGTTTTGGACCCAGGCCGCGCACAATACGGCCAACGAGGCCATGAACAAGATGCTGGGGTTCCCGCAAAAGGATTCTGTCTATGAACTCAAACAGTTCTATCAGATCGCCGCGTACCTCGCGGCATATCCGGGGAAATCCCTGCAAGGCACCGTATACGTCACAGGATCGGTTCGGTTCACCCGAAGCGTGGACCTGGGTAACGTCACGCTTGCCGTAGGGGGCGATCTGATCATCGCGGACAACGCGACGGTCGCGATCCGGCACGACCTCTCCGACGTGTCAGGTCGCCGGATGCCCGGGATCGTGGTGTTCGGGTTCGCTGCCCCCGCCGGAAGATCGACGAACGAATGTGAGGGCGAGCACGCAAACGGGTCCGGGCGCATCCTGGTGTGCGAGGGAAGCACGCTGGTCGTGGATGGCCTGGTCTACACGCAGGATGGGATGGCGATCCATCCGCAGGCGTCTGTGGATCAGGTTGGGGCCATGTATCACGATAATCGGGGGACGGCGAACCCCAGCTTCTCCGCTCAGAACGCGACCGTCGTGCTCCGATTTGACCCGCTCGCGCTCAGCGCCTTCGGAAGCGGTATGACCATCCTCTCCTGGCAGCAACTCCGCTAGCCGCCGCCGAAGACGGCGAGGGCTGTTATGCCCTGACCGACGTGCCCTTGACGTCGAGGACGGACTTCTCCGCGTGTCGAACTCGCTGGCAGAGGGCGTGCATGATCTTGTGGACAAGCGATGCCGTCCGGTCCAGCAACTGCCAGAATTCCCGGTGCCCGAGGACCAGCAGCCGGATCGGGGTGCTCGCTTCGACCGTGGCCGAACGGGGCTCCCCGTCCAGCAGGCTCATTTCGCCAAAGAAATCCCCCGCCCGCAACGAGGCCGTGCGGCCGGGTTGGGTGGTCACCCGCGCCTCTCCTTCGACGATAATGAACAGCTCGTGGCCGGCCTCGCCGATCGTGGCGAGCCGTGTTCCCGCCGGCGCCTCAACCTCATCCACCAGGCCGGCGATCTGACTGAACTCCCTCTTCGACAACCCCGCGAAGAGCGGAACCTTCTCTATCAGCGCAACCTTAAACCGAGTGCGAATCGCGTGGCTGGCCTTCGTGTGCCGCCACTTGGCATACCCCGACAACATCTCCCACCCCCCGCCGAGCCCTGCAGCGTCGAACCCGTTCCCCCGTTGACACTAGCATCGGAACGTTATGACTATGTTAAACAGGCATGCCGCGTTGTCGGCGGAAAAAGGACATTCGTGACTGCGCTGGTATTCAGTGGCAGCGGAGGGCGACCGAGCCGTGGATCATCGGCACAAGGTCTCGTCTTCACCGGAACCCGTTGACGCGCTCCTGCGCTGTGTGCCGTTCTTCACCGATCTCGATCGTGTGGACATTGCACGGCTGATTGGTGGGCTGGAACGGGTTCACGTCCCCGCCGGTACCGTGATCTTCTCCGAAGGGGCACGGGCCGATGCGCTCTATTTGCTGGAACGCGGTAAGGTCAACATCACCGTCAGGACGGCGGACGGCGACAGATCCGTGGCGGTCCTCGAGGCGCCGCAGCACTTTGGTGATCTCGGCCTGCTCATCGCGCGCCGGACCGCCTCCGCCAGAGCCATCACCGACGTCGATGCCTGGCGTCTACCGCGCGAGCGATTGGAACAGGTGGTCCGTGAGCGCCCAGCGATCGGCTTGGCGATGGCCGCATCCCTCGCGACATTGATCGACGAACGATCGCGAGAGCGCGTGGGGGCCACCCGGTCGTCCGCCATCGAGGGCGACGCGGCCATCAACATCCCCCATCCTGCACGTTCCGTCAGATGGCGGGCGATGGGAGTCGTAGCGGCCCTCGCCCTTCCCCTTGCGTTGTGGTCGATCCCCCCGGTCGGCGGGCTCACCTCCAAGGGATGGCACGTCGGCGTCATCGTTCTTGGTGCCGGCGCGGCGTGGCTGTGTCAGCCAGTGCCCGATTTCGTGGTGGCCCTCGGGATGGCGGCGGCCTGGGGGATCACCGGCCTCGTGCCCGTGTCGATGGCCTTTTCCGGGTTCGCGAGCCCCACGTGGGTCCTGGCCCTCGGGGCGGTTGGACTGGCGGCGGCCATGGCTCGCTCGGGTTTGCTCTTCAGGCTCGCGCTCCTACTCTTGAGATTCGTGCCGGCGACTCACGCAGGTCAGATCTGTGCCCTTCTCACCGGAGGCGTGCTCACGACACCCATTGTGCCCATGGCCACTGCGCGGATCGCTACAACGGGGGGCCTGGCGCAGGAACTCGCCCAAGGATTAGGATACTCCGGTCGGACCCAGGAGAGCGCCGCGCTCGCCTTTGCAGGGCTCATCGGCTATGCATCGTTCAGCAGCGTGTTCCTCACCGGATTGGCAACAAATTTCTTCGTGCTGGGCTTGTTGCCGCCCGCCGAGCGTCTCCATATCGACTGGCTGACCTGGTTCCGGGAAGCCGCGCCTGTGGGAATCATCCTCTACGTGGGTGCGCTTGTGATCCTCCTCGTGTTATTTCGCCCGCAGCGGGCTCCCACGGTGTCGGTCGAGATGCTTCACCGGCAGGCGGCCGTCCTCGGCCCGCTCTCGCGGCAGGAGCGCACCACGATTGCGGCGCTGGCTGTGCTGCTCATCGGCCTGCTGGTGCAACCTCTTCTTCGCGTCGACACGGCGTGGCTCGGTGCAACGGCCCTGGTCGTGGTGCTCGCCGGAGGCGTCCTCGATCGAACGATGTTCCGCAGGGAGATCGAGTGGGGATTTCTTGTGCTCTTCGGCATCCTGGTCGGTTCCGGAGAAGTGTTCCGAAGCGCCGGGATCGACCAGTGGATTGCCGCGAGGCTGATCCCCCTTGTCCATGCCGTCGGGCATCCCGCACTCCTCGCGCCCCTCCTCGGCGCCTCCGTGGCGGTATGCCGGCTCGTGCTGCCAAGAGTTCCCGCGAATTTTCTGCTGAGCCTGGCGTTGGTGCCCGCGGCCCCACACCTGGGGCTCGCCCCCTGGCTCGTTGGGTTCATCGTGCTTACCGTCGGGAACACCTGGCTGCTTCCGAACCTGAGCGACTTCTACACGCTTCTTCGGGATGCCACCCGGGGCGAGATGTTCACGGAACGCGACGGGGTCCTCGTTGGCGCGGCGCTCACGCTCCTCGTCATCGTGGCAATTGCCGCAAGCGTCCCGTATTGGCGGGCCACGGGCCTCATCCGTCCGTAGCGACCTGATCCTCTATGCCGACACGGAGGCCTCCGCGTCTCGAACGCGGCACGACAGGACCCGCATGATCTTGACCACGATCGGCGGCGCCTTCTCCAACAGTTCGGAGAACTCGCGTCCACCGATGACGAGCAGGCGCATGTCCGACGCTGCTTCCACCGTGGCCGAGCGGGGCCCGCCATCGACGAGACTCATCTCTCCAAAAAAGTCGCCGGGGCTGAGGCGGACGGTTCGCCGGCGGCCGATGGTGACGGTAGCCCGCCCCTCGACGATGATGACGAGTTCGGCGCCGTGCTGGCCGGCGGTGGCCAACCGGCTCCCCGCCGGCACCGTGATCTCGTCGACGAGCCGTTCGATCTGCCCGAGCTGCTTCCGCGACAAATCCCTGAACAGCGGGATTTTTTGCAGCAGGGCCACCTTCTTGGATCGCTGGAACACGGGGCACCCTCCCTTCCAACGTGCAGTACGGCGAGCCTCAGATCAGGGCATCAATACGCGGCTATGCGGGCCGAGGTGGAAATGCGCCCCCTCCTTCCCGGCCTCGCAGGAGAAGGGCAGCGGGGACGACCCACAGCCGTCTGCGATCAACCGGTCAAGCGCCTGATCGGACCTGTTGGGGGCGTGGTGAAACGCGATGAGCCGCTTGACGTGGGCTGACTTGGCAAAGGCGACGGCATGGGAGATGGCGCTGTGGCCCCATCCGACATGCTGCGGGTACTCGGCGGCGGCATATTGAGCATCGTGGATGAGGAGATCCGCGTGTGCCGCGAGGTCGAACCCGGAGGTCCAGCCCGAAGGCACCGGGAGGTGGCGCACCCCCAGCGCCGGTTCGTGGTCGGGGATGTAGGCCATCACGCCCCCCTCATCGGCGATGCGGTAGCCCACCGTGGGGCCCGGATGGCACACCAGCGCAGCCGTGATCTGGAATCCGGCGATGGCAAAGCTCCCCAAGGGCACATCGTGGAACGTGAGGCGGCACGGCAGGTCATACAATCGAACGGGGAACAACGGCGGGCTGAGGTATCTGGTCAACCGCGTCTCGAGATCGAAGGTGGTCGACGATGGCCCCCAGATGTGGACATCCAGGTCGGAGCGTTCCAGCGGCCCGAAAAACCCAAGCCCGAGGATATGGTCCATGTGGAGGTGCGTCAGAAGGATGTCGACCCTGGCGACCTCCGGCTCAAGCGCGGCGCCCAGTCGCCGGATACCTGTCCCGGCGTCGAGGATGAGCAGCGTTCGATCTTCGCCCCGGACTTCGACGCAGGACGTATTGCCCCCGTACCGGACGGTATCAGGACCGGGGCTCGGCAAGGACCCTCTGGTGCCCCACAGTGTGATCCTCACACGCCCTCAGCACTCCAGAAGGCGGCCACTGCGCCGAGGTGCCGTCCGCTCAGCCCTGCAACCGGAAACGCCATGATCTCAATCAGCTTGGACCCCCCATCGAGCCCGGTGAATTGAATGATCCTGTGGGCGGGGCGGCCCTGCCGGAGGGCCACGAACAGCGGCAAGGCCTCCACGGGGAGCGGGGCACCATGCTCATCTTTTGGGTGGAAGATGGTCGACCAGACCCCCAGCTTCATTTCACCGGCCTCGTCGAATCGGCGCCCCAGCAGCAGCTCGGCGGGCTCGTTGTAGAAGAGCAAGGTCCCTTCCGCGTCCACCACAAAGATCGGGATGGACAGGTAGCCGGCGAGCTGGCGGATCAGGATGAGCTCGATCGGCTTCTGGGGCATGCATGTGCTTTCAACGTCATCCAGTCGTCAATCGCTCCGCCTGCCGGAGACGCCTGGAGAGCGTGCGCATGATTTTCCTCGTCATCGGCAGAGACTCGTCCAACAGCTGCCAGAACTCTCGGTACTTGAGGACCAACAACCGCATCGGGGTGGCCGCGTCGACCGTCGCGGAGCGAGGGTCTCCGTCGATCAGGCTCATCTCACCGAAGAAGTCACCCGGCCCCAGGTGAACGGTTCGTCCACGTCTGGTCGTCACCAGGGCGCGGCCGTCGACGATGATGAACATCTCACGGCCCGCCTCCCCGATGGTGGCCAGCCGATTCCCCATCGGGACCCCTACCTCATCCATCAACCGCGAAATCTTCGTCAGCTCTCGCGCCGAGAGCCCCGTGAACAACGTCGATTTCTCAAGCAATGCCGCTTTGCTGGACGCAGACGTTTGCGCCGGCATACGCCCCCCCCAACAAGACTGGTGCCCCAGATTCGGACTGTCGGCGGGACTTCCCTCTGCAGCGGCATCGGCGCCGGCCGATGCCCGGGCGGGCTACAATGGCCGCCAGCGTCGGTTGTTTCGGGCCAGGAGGGCGCGCGCGGCGTCGGGCCCCCAGGTCCCCGCGGCGTAGATCGGGGGCGGCTCGGCCGGCGACGATTGCTCCCACCACTCGAGCGCCGGTTCCACCAAGTCCCAGGCCTCCTCGACCTCGTCTCGACGGGTGAAGAGGGTGGAGTCGCCGAGGAGGCAGTCGAGCAGCAGCCGCTCGTACGCCGACATCTCTCCGACGTCGAAGGCGGTCCCGAACGTGAACCCCATGTTGACCGGGCGCAGGGTCATCGACATGCCGGGGACCTTCGCCACGAACCTGAGCGAGATCGCCTCGTCGGGCTGGATGTTCAGCGCCAGCAGATTGGGCTCGCTTGCGGCGCTGTCGCCGAAGAGCGGCAGCGGGGCCCGCTTGAACTGCACGGCGACCTCGGTCACCCGCTTCGGGAGGCGCTTGCCGCTCCGTAGGTAGAACGGCACGCCGGCCCACCGCCAGTTGTCGATGAAGAGCCGCATCGCGACAAACGTCGGCGTCCGCGATCCCGCCGGCACTCGGGGCTCCTCCAGGTATCCCGGCATCGCCTGTCCGTCGATGCGGCCGGGGCCGTACTGGCCGAACACGACGTTGCGCGAGACGCCGTCGGGGGCGATCCGCCGCGCGGCGCGTAGCACCTTGACCTTCTCGGACCGGACTGCGTCGGGATCGATCGCCACCGGGGACTCCATCGCCATCAGGGTCAGCAGTTGCATCATGTGACTCTGGACGATGTCGCGCACCACCCCCGCCGTATCATAGTAGCCGGCCCGCCCTTCGACCCCGACCGTCTCGGCCACCGTGATCTGGACGTGGTCGACGTAGTGCTGGTTCCAGATCGGCTCGAAGATCCCATTGGCAAAGCGAAACACCAGGATGTTTTGAACGGTCTCCTTCCCCAGGTAGTGGTCGATCCGGAAGATCTGGCTCTCGCGGAACACGCCGAGCAGCGTCCGGTTGAGCGCCTGTGCGCTGGCGAGGTCGCGCCCGAAGGGCTTTTCCACGATCACCCGCGTCCACGGGCGGCCGCCGTCGGCGCTCCGAGTCGGCCGGGCGACCAACCGGTGCTCACCGAGCCGGTTCACGATCTCCGCGTAGAGTTCAGGCGCGGTGGCCAGGTAGAAAAGCCGGTTGCCCGCGGTGCCCCGCTCGCGGTCCAGCCGGTCGAGCATTTCGCGCAGACGATCGTACCCGGCGGGATCGTGGAAGTCGGCCTGGACGTAGAAGATTCGACGGGCAAAGAGCTCCCACGTCGGCTCCCCCCCTGAAGGGGGGGCGTCGCCGAGCACCGACTTCGCCACCTCGCGCCGGAAGACGTCGTCGGTCATCGGCCGCCGGGCGAATCCCACCACGGCATACTCGGCCGGCAGCATGCCGAGCCGAGCGAGCATGTACAGCGCGGGCATGAGTTTGCGATGGGCCAGGTCGCCGGTCGCGCCGAAGATCACCACCGCGCACGGATCCGGCGCACGGCGGGCCCGCCGCTGTTCGCGGACGGGCGAGGGACTCGAGACCGCGGTCATCCGCTTTACGCGCCCCGGACCGCGTGACCGCCAAACTGGTTGCGCAGGGCCGCAAGAACCTTATCCCCGAAGTTCTCCTCCTGCCGGGACCGGAGGCGCTGCAGGAGCGAGAGCGTGATCACCGGCGCCGGGATGTTACGGTCGATCGCTTCCTGGACCGTCCACCGCCCCTCGCCGGAGTCCTCGACGTATCCGCGGAGCGTCCGGAGGTCGGGGTCGCTGCGAAACGCCCGCTCCGCGAGTTCGAGCAGCCACGACCGCACGACGCTCCCGTGGTTCCACAGGTCGCTCACCGCGCGTAGGTCGATCTTGTACGGCCCGTCGTGGAGGACCGCGAAGCCTTCCGCATAGGCCTGCATCATGCCGTATTCGATGCCGTTGTGGATCATTTTGACGAAGTGCCCGGCGCCGCTCGGGCCGACGTGGAGATACCCGCCCTCCGGTGCGAGGTCCCGAAACGCCGGCTCCACGACGCGCACGGCTTCCGGCGTCCCCCCCACCATCAGGCAGTACCCGACCGTGAGCCCCCAAATGCCTCCGCTGGTTCCGGCGTCAATGTACTGCAGGCCGCGCGCCTTCGCGGCCTCCGCCCGCCGCACCGAGTCCCGGTACCACGAGTTGCCGCCGTCGACGATGATGTCGCCCCGCCCGAGAAGCGGCGTCACGTCCTGGAGTGTGGCGTCGACCGCATCGCCCGCGGGGATCATCATCCACACCACTCGGGGGGAGGCCAGCTGGCCCACGAGTTCGGCGATCGAGGCCGCGGGGGTGGCGCCGAGTCCCCCCGCTTCCTTGCGTACTTCGGGCCGCCTGGCATACACCGCGATCTCGTGTCCGCGGTCGAGGAGGCGCTTCACCATGTTGCCGCCCATCCGGCCGAACCCGATAAAGCCCAGCTTCACGCGTCCACCCCCCTCAACGATTCCCACTCCTTCGTCGCGGTCCGCACCCGCGTCGTGCCGCGTGCGCCTACGCGGCGCGGAGCCTGCGTTCGATCGCGGCGAGGAGCTGGTTGTACGAATCCGCAAACGACTTCACCCCGGCATCGAGCACCCGCTGGGTGACGTCGTCGATACTGATCCCCACCTCGGGGAGCTGCCTGAACACGGCGTCCGCCTCGTCGAGCCCTTCCAGAAGCGCCCGCGGGTTCACCCGGCCGTGGTCTCGGAACGCCGCGAGCGTCTGGGGTGGAATCGTGTCGACGGTGTCGGGGCCCACGAGCGCTTCAACGTACAGGAGGTCGGGATACGCAGGGTTCTTCGTGCTGGTGCTCCCCCACAGCGGCCGCTGGACGCGCGCCCCACGGCCGGCCAGCGCTTTGAATCGCCCGCTCCCGAACTGCTCGCGAAACGTGCGGTAGGCCCGCTTCGCGTTGGCGATCGCGACCTTGCCGAGCAGACCCTGCAGGCGCGCCCGTTCGGCGGGATCGGAGGCATTCTGCAGCTTCGCCTCGAGCCGCTTGTCCGTCTCGGTATCGATGCGGCTGACGAAAAAGCTCGCCACCGAGGCCACGCGGTCGATGGGCTGGCCGGCGGCCACCCGGGTCTCCAGGCCCCGGAGGTAGGCCTCCGCGACTCGGCTGTAGGCCTGCACCGAGAACAGCAGGGTGATGTTGATGTTTCGGCCCTCCGCGATCATCGCCTCGATCGCCGGCACGCCTTCCGGTGTTCCGGGGATCTTGACCATGAGGTTCGGCCGGCCGATGCGCTCGATCCACTGGCGGACCTCCCGGACCGTGCCGGCCGCGTCGTGGGCCAGGAGCGGGGAGACCTCAACCGAGACAAACCCGTCCGCGCCCCCCGTCCGGTCGAACACGGGCCGGAGGATATCGCACGCCGCGGTGATGTCCTCGGCGACGAGGGTCTCGTATGCTTCGGTGACGCTCGCCCCTTTCGACCGGAGCCGGGCGAATGAGGCGTCGTAGTCCGGGCTCTCGGAGATCGCCTTCTCGAAGATCGTGGGGTTGCTCGTCACCCCCGAGAGGCCGTCCTCCTCGACGAGCCGGCGCAGCTCGCCCGACTGCAGCAGGTTCCGCTGGATGTAGTCCAGCCACACGCTCTGGCCCGCCTTGCTGAGCGCCAGAAGAGGGTTACGAACCGTGATCTCTTTCATCGCGTTTTCCGTCCTTTCTCCAGTACCGTCTTTGCGGCGTCGACCACGTGCTCCGGGGTAAAGCCCAGTTCGCGCATCACCACGGACCCCGGGGCCGAGGCGCCGAACCGGTTCACGCCGATGATCGCGCCGTCCAATCCAACGTACCGCTCCCAGCCGAACGGAGAAGCGGCCTCGATGCTCACGCGGGCCCGGACGGCCGGGGGAAGGACCTGATCCCGGTACGATCGCGCCTGGGCCTCGAATAGATCCCACGACGGCATCGAGACGACCCGGCTCCGAATCCCCTCCTTGACGAGCCGCTGGTGTGCCTCGACCGCGAGCGGCACCTCCGAGCCGCTGGCGATCAAGATCACCTCTGGCAGAGCGCCACCGGCCTCGGCCAGCACGTACCCGCCCCGCGCCACGCCCGACGCGGGAGCCAGGCTCGAGCGATCGAGCACCG
Source organism: bacterium (assembly GCA_035703895.1). Classification (NCBI taxonomy): domain Bacteria; species bacterium. The sequence goes on from DASSXJ010000158.1 coordinate 12,054, forward strand.
GCAGTTTCTGCCGCGTGAGCACGATCCCCACCGGTCCTCCGGTGTGTTTCAGCGCAGCCCGCCATGCCTCGACCGTCTCGGTGGCATCCGCCGGCCGCAACATCATCATGTTCGGAATGGCGCGCAGGCTGGCCAGGTGCTCGATGGGCTGGTGGGTCGGTCCATCCTCTCCCAACCCAATGCTGTCGTGGGTCCAGACGTAGATGGCATGCGCCCCGCTCAACGCCGCCAAGCGCACGCTCGGCTTCATGTAGTCGAAGAACGTCAGGAATGTAGCGCCAAACGGGAGGACGCCGCCGTGGAGCGCCGCGCCGGTCAGGATGGCCGCCATGGCATGCTCGCGCACCCCGAAGTGCAGGTTGCGGCCGGCGTATCCCCAGACGCCTCCGGACGTGCCCTGCGGAGCCAGCCCATCCCCGGCGCTGCCGGCCGGGGCGGGGGGTTCGAAATCCCCCTGCCCTTTCATGTTCGTGCGCGTCGACGGGTCGAGATCCGCCGAGCCTCCGATCAGATTCGGCACGACTGCGGCAAGCGCGTTGATCACTTTGCTGCCCGCGTCGCGCGTCGCCATCTCGCCGTCCTTGAGCGTGAACGTCGGGAGCTTCGCCTCCCAACCCTCCGGAAGCGCGCCCGCGAGCGCGGACGTAAATTGCCCGGCCAGATCTGGATGAGAGGCCCTGTAGGCGGCGACCCGCCGCTGCCAGGCCGTTTCCAATTCCGCGCCGCGTTCCACAGCCTTGCGAAACTCCCGCAGCGCTTCGTCGGGGACGTAGAACGTCCGGTCTTCGGGCCAGCCAAGCGACCGCTTCGTTGCCCGCACCTCCTCCTCGCCGAGTGGCTCACCGTGCGCCTGGAATGTGTCCTGTTTGTGCGGGCTCCCGAATCCAAGGTGCGTCCTCGCCACGATCAGCGAGGGCCGGTCGTCGGCCGCGCGGGCCGCGCCGAGCGCGGCGTCCACCGCCCCGAGATCGTTCCCGTCGATCCGCTGCACATGCCAGCCGTACGCTTCGAAACGGGCGCCGACGTCCTCGGTAAAGGTGACGTTCGTCGTCGCGGACAGGCTGACGAGGTTCGCGTCGTACAAGACGATCAGGCGGCCGAGCCGGAGGTGGCCCGCGAGGGACGCCGCCTCCGATGCCACACCCTCCATCATATCTCCGTCGCTGGCGATGACGTACGTGTAGTGGTCAACGACGGAGTGCTCCGGCCGGTTGAACGTGGCCGCCAACCACCGTTCCACGATCGCCAGCCCGACACTGTTCCCAAACCCTTGGCCGAGCGGGCCCGTCGTGACTTCCACCCCGGGAGTGAGCTCGGATTCCGGATGCCCGGGGGTCCGGCTCCCCCACTGGCGGAAGTGCTTGATATCGTCCATCGTGAGATCGTATCCCGTCAAGTAGAGGAGGCTGTAGAGGAGCATGCTGCCGTGTCCGGCCGAGAGCACGAACCGGTCGCGATCCGGCCACTTCGGGTTCTTGGGATTGTGCCGGAGGTGGCGCGTCCACAAGACGTACGCCATCGTGGCCGCGCCCAGCGGCATCCCCGGATGTCCGGAGTGGGCGTGCTCCACGGCATCGATGGACAGGGTTCTGATCGTGTTGATGCACAGTTCTTCAAGCGTCCGGATCTGAGTCGCCATCTCGCGGCCTCCGCAATCAGCCCCTCATGTATTCTACCTGATGGAGAGAACGAACGGCCGGGACCGGGCCTTCCCCGGCAGGAAGTTCATGTTCGTCGTGCCAACTGCCTCTCTACCATATACCAAGAGGTCACCGCAGGAGGATCCTCATGGCATCCAATCAGACCGCAATCGCCTGGATCCGGAGACTGCTCGAGCTGCCGGCCGGCTCCGGGGAGCGGTTCCCGGAGGAGTGGCAGACCGTGGAGCGCCGGGTGGACACCGTCCATCGCACGCCGGTGTCCCACGAGATCGAACCCGCGGGAGCCCCGCGCCTGGACGTGCCCGATGAGTGAGCCCTGCGATCTTTCGCTCACCGACGCCGCGGGGGCGATCGCCGCGCGCCGGCTGACCCCGGCCGACCTGCTCGAGTCCACCCTGACCCGCGTCGAGCGGGTCGAGCCCCGCGTGCAGGCCTGGGCGCGCCTCCGCGTGGAGGACGCGCGTCGTGAGGCCAGGCGGCTCACCGAGCTGCAGGCGCGGGGGACGCTGCTTGGCCCGCTCCACGGGATTCCCATTGGCGTCAAGGACATCTTCTATACCGCGGGGACAGAGACCGCGTGCGGGTCGCGGATCATGGAGGGATTCGTCCCCGCATTCGATGCGACCGCGGTCGCGCGGCTCCGCGAGCGCGGCGCGATCATCCTGGGCAAGACCCACACGACCGAGTTCGCGTCGTTCGACCCCTCCCCCGCCCGAAATCCGTGGGCGCTCGACCATACGCCGGGAGGATCCAGCAGCGGCTCGGGCGCGGCACTGGCGGCGCGGATGTGTCACGGCGCGCTGGGCAGTCAAACGTCGGGATCGATCGTCCGGCCTTCGGCCTTTTGCGGAACCGTGGGCCTGAAGCCGACGTTCGGCCGGGTGAGCCGCCACGGTGTGCATCCGCTGGCCTGGACGCTCGATCACCCCGGCCCGATGGCGCGCACCGTCAGGGACGTCGCCGTCCTGCTCGAAGCGATCGCCGGCCCCGACCCGAACGACCCCGCCACCCTTTCTGCGCCTTCCCCGCCGGCGTACGCGGCCCTGCTCGACGGCGCCGCATCATCCGACGACGCCGTGCTTGGAATCCGTATCGGGATCCCGGACCGGTACTTCCTGGATGACGTGGATCCGGAGGGGGAGGAGTTGTACCGGGCGGCCCTCCGTGCGCTCGAGACAATGGGCTGTGGCGCGACAGAGGTCCGGCTGCCGCCGGAGTTCGAGGCGGGCATGGAGGCGCACGAGATCATTCACAACGTCGAGGCGGCGGCGGTGCATGTCGACCGGTACCGCGAGCGGTCGGGCGACTACGGCGCGAAGCTCAGGGCGATCATCGAGACCGGGCTCCAGATCCCCGCGCCGACCTACGTGCGAGCGCAGCAGATCAGGACCGTGGTGATCGGGCGGCTGCGGAACCTGCTTCGGGAGGTCGACGTCATCGCGACCCCGTCCGCCCTGGGGCCCGCGCCGGCGGGGCTCGGCTCGACGGGGTCTCCCGTGCTGAACCGGCCGTTCAGCTTCACGGGGTTCCCGAGCATCACCGTCCCGTGCGGGTTTACCAAAGCGGGCCTCCCCGTTGGGCTGCAGATCGCGGGCCGCCCATTCGACGAGGCGACGGTGCTCCGGGTGGCCGGGGCGTACGAAGCGGCGATGGGTTGGGGAAAGCGGATCCCACCGTTGTAGCCAATCCCGCGCGGCATGCCACCCGCCGCGCGGGCGCGCTCATTCAATCGGCACTAGCGTCCCAGCTCCTGCAATGCTTGAGTCACGTATGTGAGTTGAAAATACCGCGAGGTCACGGCATCCTTGGGAATTTGCCCGATGCTGGCGAGGATATCGACGACGCCCTGCATCGATCGTTGGCTGGGAAGCAGCTGCCAGCTTACCAGATACGATTGTTCGCGGTACAACTGATCGTACGTGGTGCCGACGATCGCCGGATCGATTTTCGTCCGATCGGCCATCACCTTCACAACCTCATCCCGGTGGGATGGATCGGTCACGTACCGGAATCCCAGGATGACCGCCTTCAGCCACGCGACCGCGAGCATCCTGTTCTTTGCCGCCCAGTTGGAGTTGGCGATGACGCCGGCGAACACAGCCGGAATGTCATACAAGCCGCCGAGGACGGTGAACCCGTCCTTTCGAGCCACGAGGTTATAGGGTACCGTCAGGATCGCGCCGTCGACGGCCCCCCGGTTGAGGGCCGCATAGCGGGTTGGCATGTTGCCGCCCGCGATGATATTGTACTCCCCCTCCTTCAATCCGTGGCTCTCCAGCAGCCTTCTGATCAACGTCGTGCTCACTTCCGGCGCGACCGTCCAGTGGGCCAAGGTCTTCCCGCGCAAATCCGCGTACGACTTGATGGCCGGCTTCACCGTCAAGTCGTAGGGGTAGCGATCGAGGAGGCCTGCGATGACCGTCACAGGAGCCCCATGCGCGTTCCCGTTGACGGCAATGCTCACCTCGGGGATCCCCATCGGGAGCGCTCCTCCCGCCACGGCGCGCACCAGATTATCGTCTGGTCCGATTTGAACGGCTTCCGTCTGAATGCCCTGCTGCTCAAAATATCCCTTTTGCAGCGCCATGATGATCGGGAGATAATAGGTGCCGTCCAATCCGACCGTACCGAAGCGCACCATTGGCCGCGCAGCCTGCGGGAACACCGTCCCCGGTAACGCACAGATCACCACGGCAACGAGGCACAACGCCACCCCGCCCGTACACACCCTGCGCCCCGCCATCGTCGTCTCCTCCCTTCGGGCCTGTCGGCCCGTCACGGCTGCTTTCTCTCTGCCAGGGTCGGACGGAATTCACTATCGGTTCTCGGTCCGGCAGGCTCATGTTCGGCAAGCCCGTTGCTCAGTTCCTCTCCCAAGTAGTCGACGATCGCATGAAATGCCGGAGTACGGCGGGTCCCCATATCCCGGGGTCGTCCGAGATCGACCGCGACATCGCGCCGAATCCTGCCGGGCCGCCGGGACATCAGCAGAACGCGGTCCGAGAGAAAGACGGCCTCTTCGATCTGGTGGGTCACGAAGATGACCGTTTTTTTGTTCCGCGCCCAGATCCGCAAGATCTCAAGCTGCATCTGCTCGCGGGTCAGCATATCGAGTGAGCCCAACGGTTCATCCATCAGGAGGACTTCGGGGTCCACTGCCAGCGCCCGCGCGAGATTCACGCGCTGCCGCATCCCACCCGAGAGCTGGTGCGGAAGCGCCCGCTCAAACCCCCCGAGCCCGACGATCTCGACCAACTCACGCGTAATCGTGGACGTCTTTTCACCGGGATACCTCCGCACTTCCAGCCCAAACGCGATATTGGCCATCACGTTGCGCCACGGAAACAGGGAATCGCTCTGAAACACGAGAGCCACCCGCCGATCGACGCCGTGCAGCTGCCGATCGGCGATCGTGATGGTCCCCGCGTCTGGCGAGTGGAGTCCGCCCACGCACCGCAGCAGGGTGGTCTTGCCGCAACCGCTCGGTCCGACCAGCGAGACGAATTCCCCTGGTTTCACGTCAAAGCTCACCCGATCCAGAACGGGCAGGGGTTCGTCCCCGCGCCGCACGAACGAGACGCTCAGGTTGTCCACTCGCAGCATGGCTCGCCCCGCTTACACGACGGACTGCGGCCGCCAGGGGGCCAGCCGCCGTTCGAGCAAGCGCAGAGATCCCGTGACCACGATCCCAAAGCCGGCGAGGACGATGATCCCCACAAACAGGAGCGGCGTATCGAAGGCCGAGGCCGCCTGGACGATCATCAGCCCGATCCCCTTGCTCGCGCCTCCAAAGAGCTCAGCGACGAAGATGCCGATCACCCCCCTGCCCACGCCGATGCGCGCGCCGGAGAGGATGAACGACAGCGCCCAGGGGACCATGACCTTCCGAAGCACATCGTGTCGCGTGGCACCGAAGCTGGTCGCCACCTCCAGCAGGGCCCGGTCCGTGGACCGAATCCCCGCCATCGTCCCGATGGTGACCGGAAAGATGACGACAAGGGCAATGATGATGGCCTTGGACCACAGGCCGATGCCGAACCAGATGATGAGCAACGGCGTGAGGGCCACGAGCGGAGCCGTGTACGCGGCGGAGACCCAGGGATCCACATAGTCCGTGAGCTTCTGGTTCGCTCCCATCAAGACGCCGAGCACGATCCCTCCCACGCCCCCCATGACCGATCCTACGAGGAACTCCGACACGCTGACCTCGAGGTTGCGCAGCAACTCCCCGCTGCGCGCGACGTGCAGCCCCGCCAGGAGCACCGTTGATGGGAAGGGCAAGAACAAAGGATTCCGGACGACAAATCGGGCGCATAGATCCCAAGCGACGACGACGACGACCGTGCTGATGAGGAGCCGCAGGTATCGGGTCACCATCTTTCAGACCCCCCCGATGCCTGCGAAGATGCCCCACGCATTTATCGCCGGCCCGTCCCGCTGCAGGCCCGCGCAGCCATTTGTACAGCTTCGATGATCTTGATGTAACCGGTGCAGCGGCAGATGTTCCCGTGAAGGTACTCTTTGATTTGCTGGACGGACGGCTCGCGGATCTCCGAGAGGAGGGCCTTCGTGATCATGATCATTCCGGGCGTGCAAAAACCGCATTGCAACGCACCCGAACGAATGAATGCTTCCTGGATCGGATGCAGCTCTCCGTCGCCGAGTAATCCCTCGCACGTCTCCACGGACTTTCCATGCGCCTCAAAGGCGAGATAGGTGCAGGCGCTGACCGGCAGCCCATCGACCAGCACGGTACACGCGCCGCAGACCTGCACATCGCACGCCCGCTTGGCCCCCACAAGCCCCAGATCGTCTCGGAGGAAGTCGAGGAGGGTGCGGTGGCTGGCCACCGCTGTGTGGATCGGCCGCCCGTTCACCCGGCAGTCAATCGCGATCGCCTCCGCGGATCCCGCAACGTCACGAGGTGCCATGGGATGCTCCTTCCGCAAGGAGGTGCTCTCGTGCGGCCATCGCCGTGCGCCGTGCCAGCACGCCGGCGAGGTGCCGCTTATACTCTCGGGAGCCGTACAGATCCTCCGTCGGATCACACCGCGCCACCAACGCCCGCGCGGCCGAGCGGACCGCTTGTTCGAATGTGGCCGCGGCGAGTGAAACGCCGCGGAGGGTGTCCTCGGCTTCGGCGACGCGAAACGGCGTCGCCCCGACGCATCCAACAGCGACGCGCGCGTCAGCGATCGCCGCCCGATCGCGGGTCGGGACGATGACGATGCCCACCCCGACAGATGGCCGTTCCAGAAACGCGAACTTACGGTAGCAGGCGCCGGCACCCACGGGCAGCCGGGGCGCCTCGACCTCCACCATGATGTCCCCCGGACCCAGACACGTCGTGTACGAATCCACCAAAAACGCCGACACCGGCACGGTGCGGTGGCCCGACGTTCCATGGATCCTCACCGCGGCGTCGTACAGCAAGAGCACCGTGGCCAGGTCAGAGTGCGGCTCCGCGAAACACAGGTTTCCCCCCACGGTGCCGGTGGCCCGCACCCGCACGTTGGCGACATGCGCCTCCATGTCTGCGATCATGGGGAAATGACTCTGCACCACTGCCGAATGCTCGATGCTCCGATGCGTCGCCGTTGCTCCAATCCGAAGGCATCCGGCAGCCTCATCATAGTGGATGCCGCCGAGGCCGATATGTTTGATATTCACCAGGTGCGCGTATCGCAACACACCCTGTTTCATCGCCAGGAGGAGCTCCGTCCCCCCGGCATAGACGGCGGCGTCCTCGCCGAGATCGTACAGCAGGCGCGAGGCTTCCTCCGCCGTCGTCGGCTCATGCAGCCGGAATGGATGCAGCACGTCGCCTCTCCCCGCCCTCGGCCGGCACTCGCGTCACGTTTCCTTCACGAGACTACCGAAGCTCGCTGATGAGGAATTGTTCATCGGCGATGACGGGCCGGTCATCGATCACGAAGCGAGCCCCGCGGAGTCCGAGATCCATGTGTAATTGCGTCCGATTTCTTCCGCCCAGATCCCCGTTGGATCCGAAGGCAATGACGACGCCCCCCGCCACGCTGCGCATCTCTGCTCCGCCCTGATCGTATGCACGGTACCTGTCGAGGGCATCCCACTTGGCACGAGGGTCGCACCCCCAGCCGATGTGCGAGATACGATCGGCATCGGACCCTCGTTCCCGATCGAAGTGATCCCGAAGCAAGGCGGCATCGAGCCCCCCGTCGATCCGTGTGATCCGGCCGCCCGCAACCGTCAATCGCACGGCATCGGTCACATACCGGTGTCCGGCCAAATCCCCCGGTGACAGCACGATCGTGCCTTCCGCGCGTTGCTCGTCGGGTGCAATGGCGGCCAATGCCGTAGGCCAATGGTCCCATCGCCCAGGCGTCTCGGTATACCCGTATTGGATGAAGGCCGGCCGGTCCCCCCGATCGACGGTGATGTCCGTCCCGGCTCGCGTGGCCACCTGAAATTGCCGGCCCCCCGCCAACACCTGTGCGCCGGCCTCCGCGCGTTCTCGATTCCCGCGGAGGGGAAAGAGCCGCTGTAGACACTCGAGCGGTTCGCGGACCCGGAGCATACGCATCCCGTGGGACAGCATTTCAATCTGGCGGTCGGAATGGAGGAAGCCGCGCGAGCTGAGGTCGGCGACGAAATCCACGTGCTTCATCAGCTCGATGATATGCTGGTATGGCACCGGTCGCTCGGCGATGCGGCGGGAGACCGCCTCCGGCGTGCCCTCGATCAGCGGGACGACGATTTGCGCGATCTCAGCGCCGAACGATAATGCGGCATGGAAACATGCCGCGACGTAGTTGGGATTCGTCGACGGATCGGTAATGATCAAGGCCTTTTCTTTGGCCTGTAGATTGCATAACGCCAGCTCCTCGCGAAAGAGTACCGCGGCTTCGCTCGCGACGAGCGGCGACAGCGGGAACTGCACCATGACCCTACCCCTCCCGGAAGCCCAACGCCCGCGCCACCTTTTCCGGCGTAATCGGAAGCGACGTCACGCGAATGCCCGTGGCGTCGGCAATCGCATTCGCAATCGCCGCGGCGGTGGGGTTCATGCAGATTTCACCGACGCCCTTGGCGCCGTAGGGCCCCGTCGGGTCGCCGTGCTCGAGGATCACGGTCTCGATATCGGGAACATCGCCGGCCCGGGGCGTGCGATAGTCAAACGCGTACGGGTTGGCGACGTGCCCATCCCGGCAGATCACCTCCTCCATCAGGGCGAACCCCAATCCCATCACCATCCCGCCTTCGAGCTGACCCTCGACGATCAGCGGGTTGACGGCCTTGCCGACATCCTGAGCGTTGACAAGTCTCTGGACGTGAACCTCCCCAGTCTCCATATCGACTTCCACTTCCGCCACCTGCGTTGCATAGTCGAATGTCTGGTACGAATCTCCCTGCGCCTGCTCGTTTAGGGGAACGCCTCGTCCTCGATGGGTGCCGATGCCGAACGGCTGCTCTCCCAGCTTCCGCATGGAGTACGCGACGACCTCATCAAATGCCAGGGCGCGGCCGGGTGCGCCGCGGACAAAGAGCCTCCCCTCGTTGCATTCGATGTCGTGGGGATCGGCTTCCAGCATCCGCGCGGTGACGCGGACGAGTTTCTCGCGAAGATCGAGCGCCGCAGATCGCGTGGCGTTGCCGACCGCGTACATGGTCCGGCTCGCAGACGCACCGAGATCCTGCGGGACTCCGTCGGTGCTCTTGAACGCGATGCCGATGGCAGAGCGGGGTAACCCCAGCGCTTCTCCAACGATCTGACTGAGCGCGGTGTCGATTCCCTGCCCCACGTCCGAGGCCCCCGAGATGATCATCACGGTCCCATCTGGGTTCGGCTTGACAAAGGTGGTGGCGGTATCGGCACCAAGAAACGACGCACCCCCGAGTCCATGATGGGCGGTCGCGATACCGATCCCCCGCTGTTTCGCGTCGGCTCCTCCCGCCCGGTGGAACTCGGCCTTTCGTGCCGCCCAGTGACTACTCTGGGCGGCCGCGATGATGGTGTCTCGGACGTCAACGGTGTGCATCGCAGGGTCCAAACGTTGCCCCGTGCACGTGATCGCGCCCGGTGTCCACGCATTGCGCAGGCGCAGCTCGACCGGGTCTACACGCAATGTCTTCGCGACCTCGTCCAACAGGCTCTCGCGTGCAAACGTCACCTGGGGGGTCCCGAATCCACGGAACGATCCGCTCATGACATTGTGCGTGTAGACGCACCGCGCGCCGACGACGATGTTGGGGACGTTGTACGGGCCCTCGAGATGTGTGGCGGCGTGCACCGACACCATGGCGGGCATCGAGTTGTAGGCGCCGGTGTCGAGCCCCAAGTCGCCCTCCATGAACAGGATCAACCCGTCCCGGTCCACCCCGATGGCCAGGTCGATATCGAACGGCGTTTTGCAGGTGGCCGCGAAGAACTCTTCTTCGCGGCTGTACACGCATTTCACCGGCCTGCCGGTTCGCATCGACAACATCGCACAATACGGCTCGACCGTGATCTCGCCTTTCCCGCCAAAGTCACCCCCGGTCGGCATGTAGATGACGTTGATCCGGTTCATCGGGAGATTCAGCAATGATGCGAGCTGAGCGAGAGTCCGAAACGGCTTCCCGGACGAGCTCCAGACGGTGAGCCTATCTGTCGCGGGATCATAACTCACCACCGCGGCATGGGACTCCATGGAGAAGTGTTCCATACGCTGCGTCCGGAAGCGGTCCCGCACGATGAGGTGGGAGCGGGACTTTCCCCGGTCCACGTCTCCCTTTTGCAGCCGGAAGTGTGATGAGACGTTGCCGGGCTCGAGCACGGCCCAATGCCTGAGCCACGGCGAGAGGTGATAGTGATCCTTTGCGTCGTGGACGAGCGGCGCGTTCTCCGCCAGCGCGGTCTCGAGAGAAAACACCGCGGGGAGATCTTCGTATCTCACCTTGATGCGCTCGACGGCGCGTTGAGCCGTTTCTTCGTCGACGGCCGCGACGGCGGCGACGACATCGGCGACGGAACGAACCGTGCTCCCGGCCAGGAGCGCCCGCCCTGCGATGCTCATGCCGGTCAAGTTCATCGGTGGGGCATCGGCGGCCGTGACCACCGCCTCAACCCCCGGCAGGCGCACGGCGTCTGAGACGTCGATGTCTAGAATCCGGGCATGTGCCTGCGAGCTATAGAGAAGCCGGCAGTGAAGCATCCCCGGGAGCGTGAGATCGGTGGCAAAGCGTGCCTTCGCCGATACAAAGGCGGCCGAATCGGTACGAGGCGTCCGGCTGCCCACCTTGGCGTACTCTTGCCGCCGGCCACCAGCCAGGCTCATATCAACTCCTCTGCACGGATGTGCGGATGGCGTGCCGGCGCGTGATCATTTCCGTTCGATCGGCAGCTTCTCCTCAATCTTCCGGTACTCATCCGAGACGAAGTAGTTTCGAATGACTTTCATCGGGGAGGGCGTCTCCCCTTCCGCAAACAGCGCCACGGCATTGGTGTGGGAGCTGGAGACGTAGACGGGGGCAAAGACTTCAAGAATCGTGCACGGCTTATCAGACGTGATCCAGCCCCAGTGCACCGCCATCGCGGGCACGCGATAAAAATCTCCCGCCTTCACGAGGAAGAACAGATCATCCACAAACACCCAGATCTCCCCGTCAATGACATAGTTCATTTGCTCACAGTCGTGGATGTGCGGCCGCGAATGGTACCCACCAGGGCGGGTGGCCAGCATCATGCTGCACTCATTGCCGTAGACCATCTTGGTCGACATCACCGTCCACTGCGTCTTCACGGTATCATCCCTGATCGCCTCATCTCTGACGAACAACGCCATTCAGCACCCCCCTGTGCACTCGAGTGAGTTTCGCAACCGCACGACGGTGTGTCTGGACGCTTCGGCGCGGCCGTGAGGCCCCGCGCGCCGCCCGCGACGACCCTAGACTTTGAAGAGCGGCGTCAGATCCTCCAGGATGGCATCGAGCTCCTTGTGGTCACACTCGTCAAGCGCGGAATGGCCCGCCCCCCGAATGTAGGTGCTGGTGATCACCCCGCGCCGCCTCAGGACCTCTTTGTAGACGCTGACCCCGTACATGAACTCCATATTGAGCAAGGGGAGGATCGCATTGAACAGCTGGCGCGCGCCTCGCCAGTCCTGGGCCTCGATCTTCTGCCACAGCGCGACGTGGAGATCGGCGATCTCGCAGGCCGGCATGGTCCCGCAGGATCCGCGTCGGACCTCGTCGAGGAGATACCGGCCCGCCATCCCGCCCATGATGCCCTTGAGTTTCGGGCCGCACCGCGCGCGCGTGGCCGTGATGTAGTGCCCGGGAGGCCAGCTTTCCTCCTTGATGTAATCCACCCACTCGATCTCCTCGACCAGGCCGGCCACGAACTGCGGCGACATGGTCGTCCCGATCGGCGGGATGTGGTTCTGGATCCAGACGGGACGCCCGGCCTCGGCGGCGATCGCGCGGTAGTAGGCCGTGATCTCGCCGGGAGCGGCCTTGCACGCATAGGGCGGCATGGCGATCACGGCATCTGCGCCGATCTCGCGAGCATGTCGCGTCAACATGACCGCGTGCTCGAGGCACGTGCCGGCGACCCCCGCGACGAGGGGCACGGTCCTGCCCACCTCATCGACGGCGATCTCCACAACCCGCTTACGCTCATCGTCGCTCAGGCTGGTAAACTCGCTGGCGTTGACGGGGGTGACGATACCGTGGACCTGTGCCCTGAGGCAGAACCGGAGGGTGCTCCGCAGCCCCGGCTCGTCCAGATCGCCACGGGACGTAAACGGAGTTGGCGGGATGGCGAACACGCCCCTCATTGGTGAGGCCATCGTTGAAACGCCCCTTCCGTGGCGCTCTAGGTTTCAGTCCTTTGCTGCGCTGGGCCCGGGTCCCAGACCGCGAGACCCCCGTCGCCGCGGGTGGTGGATCACGCTCGCCAGTCCCCCAGCCAACGGGCGAACGCCCCGGGCCGGTGACAGCCCTGCAGGTACCCGGCGAAGCTCTCGATGGCGGCCGCGGTGCCGACGTCTCGTCCGGCAGCCTTGCTCATGATCCACTTGTGGTCTCCAAGATAGACGAACAGGTCGCCGAGCGAACGGCCGGGGAAGTACCGCAGGAGACGCCTTGCGCGCAATTCTTCCACCGTGGGGAGGTAGACGCGCGTATACCACTCG
>DASSXJ010000159.1 GCA_035703895.1 bacterium
CGGGAGACCGCGAGGCACCGTGATGCCGAACACGAGGATCGTGATCGCGACGGCGAACACCCCATCGCTGAACGCCTCGAGGCGGTTGGTTTCCTTTTCCTCCTGGCGCACGTCTCCGTCATGCCCCGCCATCGCCACGAACTCCCCGCCGGAACATCGGTTCCCCGCCGCCAGCCAGGAGCAGGGTGGTGATGGCTTCGCCGCCGGTGTGTTGCGATCCGCCCGCGAAATCGAGCGCGGCCGGGGCCACCCTCCGAGGCCGAGGTCCAGTCACAGCCGTTGCAGGTGGGTGTCCTTGAAACCGCTTGGATACTTCAGCCCGAACCCGAGCAGCCGGTCGATCCCAATGTGCGCGAATAGGATCAGTGCCAGAGACAGGATGAGGGCCCGTTGTGTGAACACGCCGATGGCGCCGAGGAGGATCGGCGCGAGGTACGTGTGGACGATGTTGTAAATTGCTGCTCCGGCGCGGGGTCCCGCAAGGTAGCCAAGCATCGAGAGATCGGGCACGAAGAACAGCAGCAAGAACACAAGCCAGGCCCCGCTGATTCGCGAGTACACGACCGCGGCCAGCACGGCTACGGCCAATCCTTCCACGCGGATGAGGTTCAGCGGGCTGAGCAAGAACGTGAACATGGCAGCTCCCTCGCGGTCCTGAGATGCAGGCTCCTTCGGTGGAGAGGCGGCCGTCTCCCAGCAGGCTCTAGACAGCGCGCTTGCCGAACTCTGCTGCACATCCTTCACGAAGGGAGTCAATCATGCCGACCGACAGAGCGCTGCGGGACGAGGTGGTCTGGCTCCTGCGCGGCGGGCACGCGCACGTCGGGTTCAAGAAGGCGGTCGCAGGAATGCCCGCGACGCTGCAGGGCAGAAAGCCCCGAGGGGCGCCCTACACGCCGTGGCAGCAACTCGAGCATCTGCGCATCTGCCAGTGGGATATCCTCGAGTACATCCGTAACCCCAAGCATGTCTCCCCCGCCTGGCCGGCGGAGTACTGGCCGGCGCCGGAGCCACCGGCCCGAGAGGCGTGGGCGAAGAGCGCCCGAGCCTTCGAGGCCGGCCTCAAGGCGCTCATGAAGATGGCCGAAGATCCATCAAAAGATCTCCTTGCGCGAGTCCCTGCCGATCCGGCCGGCCCGACCATCCTTCACGAGCTGCTCCTGGTGGCCGACCACAACGCGTACCACCTGGGGCAGCTGATCGTGCTCCGCCGGATGTTGGGCGCCTGGGAGGACTAGCCGCTGCGCCGTTCTATCCGCAATAGGCGATGGGGGCCCCTCAGCGCGGCGCCGCCTTTTCGGCCGGCTACGATTTGGGGGTGGCCGGCGAACCGTTCACAAACGGTTTAAGCGCCCCGTAGATTGCGAAGTTGAACGGCGTCGGAACGGTCTTCGCCTGCCCCAGCCGGACTACCGTTCCGTTGAGGCTCTCCAGCTCCAGGCGCCGCCCCGATGCGAGGTCATGCGCCATGGATCCTTTCGCCCACGGCTCGAGCCCCGACGACATCTTGAGCCCCTGGTCCGGGATCCCAACTGCCAGCGCGACGCCCTGTGACTTGGCCACTGCCTCGACCTCGGCCATCGTTCCCCGGAACAAGGCCTTGGTCTCCGGACAGGCCAGGATCGGACCGATCGTCAGCCGCGTGAGCGCCGTCACGCCGCTGAACCCGCAGATGAACATGAATTTGCTCCATAGGACGGCCTTGATGTCGGGCTGCAGTTCGGCCGCGATCCCCGCGTCCTTGAAGTGCATGTACAGCTGCTCGTTACGCTTGCCAAGGTTTCCCGCGTTGGCCCCAAAGATCAAGCGCCCGGCGCCCGCGGTCTGCCCGATCACCCCCGGCCCCTCGACGTGTGCGTTCACCTGGGCCGCCGCGCAGATCGTCGTGCCCCCAGCGACGACCCGGGCGATCCGCTCGTCGTTGTCGATCCCGTTCTGCACGGACACGATCACCGTGCCCGGCCCCACGACCGGTCGGATCAGGGCGGCCGCCGGTTCCGTGTCGTAGGTCTTCACACAGAAGAGGACGAGGTCGGCCCGGCCGATCTCCTGCGGATCGGCGGTGGCCTTGGCGGGGATCGTGAACTCGCCTGCCAGCCGGGACTTCACGGTTAGCCCCCGCGTGCGGATCGCCGCGAGGTGCGCTCCCCTTGCGATAAAGGTGACGTCGTCCCCCGCCCGCGCGAGCAGGCCGCCGTAGAAGCCCCCCGTCCCCCCCGTGCCCATCACCGCCACGCGCATCAAGCGCCTCCTCGTTGTCCCGACGCAATGGACAGTTGCCCCAGTTCTCCATTATAGTATCCGGTCATGCATGGGTCCGAGACGAAGACCGAGTTCCCCCAAAGCGTCGGGAACTCTCCCGGGAAGTTGCGGGAGATCTCAGACACAATCTGATCTCACACCTGTTCGGACGGCAGGATTCCAACGATCCATGCATAAGTGTATCGGGGTCGGGCTCGTCTCATTTGTTGCTTCTGACGTACCTCGCACTGATTCCGTTCATACGGTCCCGTGAATCGTGCACGCCGGCATGTATGCGACTACCACTCCTCCGGCCTTAAGGGGGTGAGGCATGATGTCTAGTCTCGGCGAGGTCCTCGGCCACATGACCCGGGTGCCGGGTATCGTCGCCGCGATCCTCATGAAGGTCGATGGATCGATCACCGAGCTGTCGGTGTCGGAAGGAGTGGATCCGGAGCCGGTGCGGGCCCTGGGGCGCGACCTGCTGTCGCGATGGGAGTGGGTCGGCTCGGAGGCGGGGATCGGGAGACCGCACGCGTTGTTGAGCGCGACCGCGCACGGCCTGCTGCACCTGATGCCGGTGGGCCGCGATGCCGTCCTCCTGGTTCTGGGAGATGCTTCCTGCAGGGTCGGCCGGATCCGCTACGAGCTGCGCCGTGCCGGCGAAGCCATCCGCGCGGCACAACGCGCCGTCCCGGCCACCACCCCGAATCTCCGGCGGATGATTTCGGATATGACCTCGACGAATGGGAATGGGGCCGGCGAAATCGTCCGAACGATCGAACGGGCCTCGGATCAGCGGCCGGCCGCTGCCACGGCCGGGGAGATTATCGTGACCGGCGTCAACTCCTTTCACCTGGCCATGAGGCTGGTGACCGCCCTCTCGCATGTGAAAGGCGTCCGATCGGCGAGCCTGAAGACATACGCGCCCGGCATCGTCACCCTCGGTGTCGATTTCGAGGGCGGAGGGGCACTCGTATCGATTACCGGTAGGTCCTTCGGTGAATGTACCCTGGACGTCATTGAGCGGACGGATGTCCGCCTGATCCTGCGCATCTCCAACCCGGTTGCCCATCTTGCCGCCATGATCGGACGCGTCCCTTAGGGGTGCGCCGGCGCGCTGGCGTTGCGCCCCACCGGAGAGTAATCTATAGGAAGGCGGGCGAGTCGCCCGAGCGAGACCCGAGCCGGAGGTGGGGAGCCATGAAGATGTACGTCGGGACCGAGTGGGTAGACAAGCCCAAGACCATCCCTGTAATCAACCCCTATGATGGTTCTCAGATCGACACCGTGCCGAAGGCCGACGCCGACGACATCGAGCGCGCGCTGGCCACCGCCGTGCGCGGCGCACGGGCAATGCGGAAGCTCACCGGGTACCAGCGCTATCAGATCCTCCACAAGGCCGCCGACCTGATGGCCCGGGACGCCGACGATCTCGCCCGGACGATTACGCTCGAGGAAGGGAAGATCATCGGGGAAGCCCGGTTCGAGGTGATGCGGGCCACCGAGATTATCAACCTCTCGGCGGAGGAGGCCAAGCGCCTCTACGCCGAAGTGATCCCGCTCGACGGCGCCCCGGGCACGGTCAACAAGTTCGGGTTCACGGTGCGGGTCCCGTGCGGGGTGGTCGTCGGGATCAGTCCGTTCAACTTCCCCCTCCATCTGGTCTGCCACAAGGTCGGCCCGGCGCTCGCGGCCGGCAACAGCGTCATTCTGAAGCCGGCCACCGACACCCCACTCAGCGGGCTGAAACTCGTCAAGATCTTGCTCGAGGCCGGCACGCCGCCCGAGGCCATCCAGTGCCTCACGGGAGCAGGCAGCGAGGTCGGGGAGGGGCTCTGCCGCGATCCCCGGGTGCGGAAGATCACCTTCACCGGGAGCCGGGACGTCGGCGAGCGCATCTGCCAGGTCGCCGGCCTGAAAAAAGTGACGATGGAGCTCGGGAGCAACTCGCCGCTCATCGTGATGCCCGACGCAGATTTGGACAAAGTCGCATCCGCCGTGGCGGCGACCGGCTACAGCAACGCGGGGCAGGTGTGCATCAGTTTGCAGCGCGTGCTCCCGCTCAAGGGAATTTACAACGACTTTCTCAATGCCCTCAAGCCGAAGGTGGCGGCGCTCGCGACAGGCAACCCACTTGAGGAGCAGACGAAGGTCGGCCCGATGGTGCGCGAGCGCGATGCCGAGCGCGTCGAGGAGTGGGTCAAGGAGGCCGTGAAGGCCGGGGCCAAGCTCGTGACCGGCGGGGAGCGGCGGGGCGCGATCTACGCGCCGACCGTGCTGGCAGATGTCAAGCCCGATATGCAGGTGTCCAAGAGCGAGCTGTTCGGCCCGGCCGTTGCGGTCACGCCGGTCGGTACCATCGACGAAGCCATCGCGATGGCCAACGACACCAACTACGGCCTCTCCGCCGGGATCTTCACGCAGAACATCGACTGGGCGATGAAGTTCGTGCACGAGGTCGAGTCGGGCAACCTCCACATCAATTGGGGGCCGCAGTGGCGGGCAGATCTCATGCCCTACGGCGGCTTAAAGGAGAGCGGCTTCGGCAAGGAAGGGCCGAAGTACGCCGTCCAAGAGATGACCGAAACCAAGATGGTGGTGATCCACCTCTCCTAGCAATCACGGCCTCGAGCGTGCATACACTGCTCCCGGCCCGGATCGACCGGACCGGGAGCGGTCGCTTTTCGAAGGCGGGTGCCGGCAGGACATGCCGGCCGGGTACCAAAAACGTCCCCTTCGTATCCGGCGTACCTCTGAAGGTGACGTAATGGAAGCCGCTGCGGAAATCCGCATGCGCAGGCAGCGGGCGGTGCTGATCCTGACCTGGGCGCTCCTGGCCTGTCTGGGTCTGTGGAGGGTGCTGCTCGGACCGTGGCCTCCGGCCATCAACCGGCTGGTGGCCGGTACGCTGGTTTACTTGTTTCTGCGCACCGGGGTGGTGATGCGGAGGGACGTTCCGGCGTGGACGGAATACGCTTTCTTGTTTCTCGATGCGGCGCTTGTCAGCGCGGCGGTGCGGTTGCTCGGGGGGATTAAGACGGACTTCTACCTCGTTTACTTCCTGATCCTGGCCGAAGGCGTCCTGACCCTAGACCTGTGGGCGGTCGTGCCGCTCGCCGCATGGGTTTCGCTCGGGTACGTTGCGGCCACGTGGCCGGCCGCGCGGGACGCCGGGTGGCCGGTCGTCACGGCGCGTCTCTTTTTTGTGCTCCTCGTCAGCATCGGGGCGGCATGGATCGCCTTCCGGGAAGTCGCGCGCGGCCGAGTGGTTGCCTCCCTGCACGAACGTCTGGCGTTGGAAGGGGAACGGAAGCGGCTGGCCCGCGAGATTCACGACGGCATCGGTCATATCCTGGCCGCGGGCACGCAGTCCCTCGAGCTAGCGGAACGCCTGCTGCCGGCTGAACCCGAACGTGCGCGCGAGCTCCTGCCGGATGTCAAAGCGCTCCTCCGTCAGGGGCTGGACGAGATCCGGGTGCTGGTCATGGGGCTCCGCCCGGCCGGGCCGTCAGTGGGAGACGCGGTCGCGGCGGCCCGGGAGCATCTCGAGGCGCTCTCTGCACGCACCCAGATTAGAATGGAGCTCCAGAGCCGCGCTCGAGAGATTCCCCTGGCTCCGTCCTGCGAGTTCGCGTTTCGGCGGATCATTCAGGAGGCGCTCACGAATATCGTGCGTCACGCCGGCGCGAGCCTTGTGACGATCACGCTCAATCGAGACGGCGCGTTTGTCACGTGCAGCATCGCCGACGACGGGGCCGGCCTGGCCCCAGCACCTGAAGGGCGGCGGCTCGGCGCCGGGCTGCAGCACATGCGCGAGCGCGCGGCGGAACTCGGCGGCACGTTCGACATTGCGACGGCTCCTGGAGGGGGGACCACGGTGACGTTCACGGTACCGTGTCTGGCGGACGCCTCGTGACGCCGGATCCCGCTCCGAGCAAGATCCGCCTGTTGGTGGCCGACGACGAGAGCGTTCTGCGGAGAGCGCTCACGCGGCTCCTGGCGATGGCCGAGGACATCGAGGTGGTCGGTGAGGCGGCCGACGGTCACGAGACCCTGGAACTCGCGGTCTCCAGGAAGGCCGACGTGGTCTTGATGGACATCGGGATGCCGCGCCTCGACGGCATCGAGGCGACGCGCCGGCTCGCCGAGCGCTGCCCCAATGTCAAGGTTGTCATCTTAACCATCTACTCTGATGACGACCGCGTGTTTCGGGCGCTGCAGGCGGGCGCGCGAGGGTATCTCCTCAAGGACGCCACGCCCGAAGACATCCTGCGCGCGGTCCGCGCGGTTCACGCGGGCGACGGGATCCTCCATGCCGGGCTCGTCGGCCGCGTGATGCAGGAGTTTGCCAAGGTGTCCCGGTCTGGGGGCGCAGACCCGAGCGTGTTTGAAGCGCTGACGCCACGGGAGCGAGAGGTCCTCGAACTGCTCGCCGCCGGGCTGCGCAACCAGGACATCGCCGGCCGCCTCTCCATTACGGAAAAGACGGTCAAACACCACGTGAGCAGCATCCTGTCCAAGCTACAGGTCAATCATCGAACCGAGGCGGCGCTGCTGGCGTCGAAGGCCGGGCTGACAGGCCGCTAGATGGCTCTGGCAAGGCTCGGGTGAGGAGGTTCATCCGCGAGGTCCGCGATCGCCTGCATGACCCGGGCGGTCAAAGCCGTCTGTGCAGATCGTGACAGGTCACCTTGAGGTATCACGGCTTCTCCGATCCTCACCTCGATCCTCCCGCGGTGGGGGAAACGCGTGCCGAGCGGCCAGACATCGTAGGTTCCCCTGATGCCGATCGGGATGACGGGAACACCGCTGCGCACCGCGAGGAAGGCCAGACCGTCACGGGCGGGCTGCAACCGGCCGTCCCGGCTGATTCCCCCCTCGGGGAAGACGAGCAGGGCGTCTCCTCGACTCAGCCGGTTGAGACATTCCTTGATGGCGCGGAGGTCGAACTGGCCTCGCTGTATCGGTATGGGATGGAACGGCCGGATGAGGGCTCCGAGCACGGGCATCGTCAGAAGTTCCGCCGCCGCAAGGAACGAGACGCGGCGCTGGAGGGCCGCCCCGAGCGCCACCGGGTCCATCTGGCTGGGGTGATTTGCCGCCAGAATCACGGGTCCTGTCCGCGGAAGGTGTGCCTCCCCGATGACGCTGAGCCGAAAACCCGCCCTGAGAAGCCGCTTCAGGACCCACCGGATCAGGGCGTATCTCATCGTCCCGGCCCCTTTCATCGCGTGGACCATGACAGGCCCCGCCAGGTCAGACAGTAGCGCAAGCCCCGGACCTCCGCATCGGGCCAAGGGCCCATGGCACCGGCGGGGCATGGGACTTCGGTCCGATGCCTAGATCCACCGGCCGCGCTAGCATTGGCGCAGAAAGGGGCCGCACTGGGCATCACTAGAGGAGGGCACGCCCGACCACCGAATGCCCGTTCAGGTTTACCGGGGTGCCGCGTCCCGAGGGAAGGGGGAATCTCGATGGAGCGGATCTGGCTCAAGAGTTACGAGGCGGGCGTGCCGGCGACGTTATCCTATCCAAAGGTCTCCGTTTACCATTTTCTCGAGGAGAATGCCCGGCGGTTCCCCAATCACGCGGCCGTCCTCGTGGCCACGTCGAAATTCTCCTCGGTCCTTACCTACCGCCAGATTGACCAGCTGGCGAACCGGTTCGCGAACGCGCTGATCTGGTTGGGCATCAAACCCGGCGACCGGGTGGCGATCCATCTGTCGAACTTCCCCCAGTTCGTCTTCGCGTTCTACGGAGCGCTCAAGGCGGGCGCGACCGTCGTGGCGGCCAACCCCCTCTACAAGGGACACGACCTCGAGACCGTACTGGCGAACTCCGGCGCGAAGTGCATCCTCACCTTCTCACGGCTCATGCCGAATCTGAGCCCGGTCGTGGCGAGGACCAGCATCGAGTCGATCATCGTGACCGAGCCGTACGATTATTTCCCGTTCCCCTGGAAGCAGCTGGCCTGGTACAAGCTGCGGAAGGAGACGCAGTCGAGCGGCGTGCTGCGGCTCTCCGCCTTGCTCCGAAGCGCATCGGCAAATCCCCCGGGGGTGTCCGTGGGGCCTGACGACGTGGCGATTCTCCAGTACACAGGGGGCACGACCGGGGTCCCCAAGGGCGCCATGCTGACCCACCGGAACCTCGTCGCCAACTTCACCCAGATGCGGAACTGGCTGACCGACCTCAAGGAAGGGCACGAAGTCTTTCTCAGCGTCGCGCCGTTCTTCCACGTCTACGGACTCACCGTCGCGCTCAACACCGCGATCAGTGTCGCCGCGACCGTGGTGTTGGTGCCGATGCCGCTGATGGATGCCAAGCTGATCGCCGAGATGATTGCCCGCCACCACCCGACGATCTTCCCGGGCGCCCCCGTCATCTATCTCGCGATCAACCAGCTCAAGAACGTCCAGCAGTACGATCTCAAGTCGATCAAGGTCTGCGTCAGCGGCTCGGCGCCGCTCCCGGTCGAGGTGCAGGCCGAGTTCGAGCGATTGACCGGTGCCAAGGTTGTCGAAGGGTACGGCCTCACCGAGGCATCTCCCGGGACCCACGTCAACCCGGTCTACGGCACGCATAAGGCCGGAAGCATCGGCCTCCCGCTGCCGGACACCGACGTCCGGATTGTCGACGCGGAGACCGGCGAGCGGGAGATGCCTCAGGGTGAAGCCGGCGAGCTCGTGATCCGCGGCCCGCAGGTCATGAAGGGGTACTGGAACGCCCCCGAGGAAACCGCGTCGACCCTCCGGGACGGCTGGTTGTACACCGGCGATATCGCCCGGATGGACGAGGATGGGTATTTCTTCATCGTCGACCGCAAGAAGGATATCGTCATCGTGGGCGGGCTCAAGGTCTACCCTCGCGAGATCGAGGAGATCCTCCACGAGCACCCCAAGGTCAAGGAAGCCGCGGTCACAGGCGTGACGCACAAGGTGCGGGGCGAGTTGCTGATCGCGCAGGTCGTCCTCAAGGACGGCATCGCGGACGATCCCAAGCAGGTGCGGCGCGAACTACTAGACTACCTCAGACAGCGCCTGGTGCCGTACAAAGTGCCGCGCCGGATCGAGGTCGTGTCTGCGCTGCCCAAGACGTGGATCGGGAAAGTGCTCCGGCGCGAGATTCGCGAGACGGTGGCCGCCCGGGCGGACGACGACGCGTAGATGAGCGACATCCCGAGGACCGGCGTGTTCGCGGCCGGCTCCGCCCCGGCCGACGCCTCCACGCGCCGCGTGCCCTTCACGGAGCTCGTCTGGCTCGGCCTGTTCTGGTTTGCGATGAGCTTCCACTGGGGCGCGCTCCTTACCGTGGTCATCCCGGCTGAGGTCCTCCGGTTCGTGCCCGAGGCGCAGAAGGGCGCGTACCTGGGACTGCTGCTCGCGTCCGGCGCGGTCATGGCGATGGTGGTCTCGCCGATCTCTGGGGCCCTGAGCGACCGCTCCACGCTCGCCATGGGACGGCGCAGGCCGTTTGTCATCGCGGGCGTCCTCGTCAACTGCGTAGGAATCGTGGCCATGCGATACGCGCCCACGTACGCGGCATACGTCGCGGCGCTCCTGGTTGTCCAGACTGCCACGAACTTTGCCGGGGGCGCGTTCAACGGCCTCATCCCGGACAAGATTCCCCCCTCGCAGCGCGGGCTGACCTCGGGGGTGATGGGCTTCATGATGATGGTCGGCACGATCTCCGCAGCGCTCCTCGCGGGGAATTTCGTCGGCCACGGGCAGACCGGGATCGTCTATTTCATTGACGCCGGGCTGTTCCTCGCGTGCACCGCGATCATGGTCTCGCAGATTCGGGAGGTGCCGCTCAAGTCGCGGCCGCCGCTCACGCTCCCAGCGTTCGCTCGCTCGTTCTGGATCGACCCGCGCCGGTACCCAGACTTCGGCTGGATGTTTCTGACGCGGGGCCTCGTGATGCTCGGCTTTTACACGATGATCACGTTCCTGCAGTTCTTCGTGAAGGACACGCTGCACCTGACGGTCAAGGAGGCGGCGCGCACGACCGGCATCCTGAGCGCGATCACGATTGCCTCCGGCACGATCGTCGCGCTTGCGGCCGGGTGGATCTCCGACCGGATCGGGCGGAAGGGGATCGTCTCCGTCTCGGGGATCTTCCTCGCGCTCACGAGCCTCGGGCTCCTCCTGCAGCCGCCGTTCTCCACGCTCGTCTGGATCGCCATCCTGTTCGGGATCGGGTATGGGGCGTTCACGAGCGTCGACTGGGCGCTTGCGATCGACGTGCTGCCGAATCGCGACTCCGCGGCGAAGGACCTCGGTATCTGGGCGATCGCCAACACGCTGCCGCAGGTGCTCGCCCCGATCGTCGCGGGGCCGATCCTCGACGCGTTCAACCGCCGCGCGCCGAACCTCGGCTACACGGTCGTCTTCGCCGGCGCGATCGTGTACGTCATGCTCGGCTCGATCTTCGTTTGGAGGATCAAGGGAGCGCGGTAGTGGCCGCCGGCAGGCGCACGTGGCCCCGGGTGGGCTTGTGGGTGGGCGCGGGTCTCGCGGCGGCGGGGGCCGCGATCGCCCTCTCCTCGTTCGCCACCGCGTATCTCACCGTCCATCCGCTCCCGTGGTCGCGCTACCGGCGGTCCTGGTGGACGCCGTCCGAACGCGACCGCGATGCCCGGCCCGTCCGATTTTCGAGCGCCGACGGCATCGTGCTCGCGGGGCGGTATCTCGACCGGCATGCGGACGCGACGATCGTGGTGTGCCACGGCTGGCCGGGCAACAAGGACGATATGCGCGACCTCGCGGACGTCCTGGCGGATGCGGGGTTCAACGTCCTCGCCTTCGACTTCCGGAGCTGGGGCGAGAGCGATCGGGGGCCGGTCACCCTCGGCTACCGCGAGGCCCAGGACGTGCTCGGGGCGGTCGCGTTCGCACAGGCACGGCGTGCGGAACGCGGGCACCGGATTGGCGTCCTCGGGCTGTCCATGGGCGGGGCCGCGTCGCTCCTCGCGGCGGCGTCGTGCCCGAAGATCGAGGCCGTCGTCGCGGACAGCAGCTACACGCGCCTGGACCGCGCGGTCAGCGGCGTGTTCCGCAGCCTCTGGGGTCCCGCCGCGCCGCTCTTCGACGTCCCGACCCGATGGGCGGGGGAGCGCTTGATCGGCACCGCGATGCCGGACGTCTCACCCGTCCGGGCGATCGAGCGGCTGAGCCCCCGGCCTGTGCTGATCATCCACGGCACGCACGACCGGCTCATCGATGTGCGCGAGGCTCAGGCCCTCTACCGGACGTCGCACGACCCGAAGGCGCTCTGGCTCGTCGAGGGTGCGGACCATGGCGAGACCCGCAGGATAGCGCCACAGGAGTACGATCGCCGCGTCGTGGGCTTTTTCCAAGAGCATCTTGGGGGACCTCCGTGACGCTGCCGTACGCGCGCACGGCGCCCGCGGTCACAGATTTCAAGCCGCCGAAGCCCAACCGAGCGTTCATCCGCGGCATGCGCCTCGTCAACCTGTTCTACGGGCTTTGGCGGGCGAAGTTGGTGTGCGACGCGCGGGATCTCGAAAAGCTGAGACGGCTGCCCCCGGGGGTCATCATCACCCCCAACCACTCCGACTACGCCGACGCGATGGTCGTGACCGAACTGGGCCGGAGGGCCGACCGCTACTTCAACTTCATGGCCACGCGGGAGAGCTTCGACGCCGGGCACGGGCTCCACGGGCTGGCGATGCAGTGGCTCGGCGGGTTCTCGGTGAACCGCGGCGGGGAGAACGGGCGGTGCCAGCAGGTCGCCAAGGACGTCGTCAAAGCCGGCCGGTACGACCTCCTCATCTTCCCGGAGGGGGAGATCTACCTCCTGAACGATCTGGTGATGCCGTTCAAGCCCGGCGTCGCGATGCTCGCGCTCGACGTCGCGAACGAGAACGCTAAAGAGGGCCGTTCCGACAAGCCGGTCACGATCGTCCCGGTCGCGATCAAGTACCGGTACCTGGTCGACATCCTGCCCGCGGTGAGGGAGACCGTGGAGCGGCTCGAGGCGACGATCTTCGGCGGGCCGCGCCCCGGCGCTCTGTACGACCGGATCTCCGCGCTTGGGGTCGAGTTGCTCAACCGCAAGGAGCAGGAGTACGGCCTCCGTCCGGATCCAGCCGGCGACCTCTACGCCCGGGTCGAGGCGGTGCGGAAGCACCTGCTCGAGACCCTCGAGCGCCGCTACCTCGGCAAGGTGCGCGACGAGTTCGCGTTCGACCGCGCGCGCCGCCTGATCATCCACATCCTCGAGGAATTGGCGCATCTCGAGGGCCGCGCCGATCTCCCCGAGCATGAGAAGGCGGCGGCCGCCGCCGACCTGCGGCGCGATCTCGGGTGGGCGCAGACCGCGGCCCGGTCCGTCTCCTTCGCCGAGGACTACCTGATCGCGCAGCCCACCCCGGAGCGCCTCGCGGAGACGCTGGCCAAGCTCGAGCGCGAGGTGTACGGCCGTGAGGCGTTCCCGCCTAAGGCGAAGCGGCGCGCCACAGTCAAGATCGGCGACCCGATCGATGTCCGCGGCTACTTGGCCGAGTACGCTGAGCGCAGGTTGCGCAAAGAGGCCATCCTCCGTCTCGTCCGCGATCTCCAGCAGAGCATTCAGTCGATGCTCGACGCGCTCAACGTGGAGACCGACGGGGAGCCACCCCGGTGACGTCTGCTGGAGATCCATCCAGCCGGGCGCTGTACCATTATCTCAAGGCGGGCACCCAGCGGGCGCTCGATCCCGTGGTCGCGCGCGTGTTGATCGGCATCCATCCCAACGTCCTTACCGGTCTCGGCGTCCTCTCGGCCGCCGCTGCGGGGGGGTGTCTCTGGCGGGGCTGGTACCTCGCCGCGGTTCCGTGCATCCTGCTCCGCATGTTGCTAAACGTCGCGGACGGTCAGGTCGCCCGCAGGACCGGGAAGACCTCGCGGGCGGGCGCGGTTTGGAATGAGTTCTCGGACCGCCTCGCCGATATCGGCCTCTTCGGCGGAGCCGCGCTCGCCGCCCCGGCCGGGCTGGCGCTGGGCCTCGCCACGCTCGCGGCCGTTGAGCTGGTGTCCTACCTGGGAATTCTGCCCCAGACCCTTGGGCTCGCGCGCCAGTACGGAGGCGTCTCCGCCAAGATCCCGCGCCAGATCGCCCTCATGATCGCCGCGGCGGGCCAGGGCATCTGGGGCGGTTCGTGGTTGCGGGTCGGGCTCATTGTCATCGCGCTCGGCGCGCTGCTCACGGTCGGGCAGCGCCTCCGCAGCGCGTTCCGTGAGGCGCGGGCGTGACCGCGATCTTGTTCCGCAGCCTCGCGATCTATGGGGGCGTCTTCCTCGGCGTCGGGGTCGCGATCGCCGTGATGCGGCTCCGTGGTGCCGCGCGCGGCCGGGCCGGCCTCACGGAGTTCGAGGCCCGAACGCTCTCATGGATGGTCCTCGCCCCGCTCATCATCGTCCCGGCGTACCTCGGCGGTTGGTGGCTCGCCGGCGTCGTCGCGCTCATCGCCCTGCAGGGGATGCGCGAACTGTTCAGTGTGACCGGCGTCAACGGATACGGCACATGGGCGTCCATCTGGGTGCTTGTCACCGTGCTCCTGGCGCAGATCTATCCGGAGGGGTTCTACGTCATCCCGGGCTTCGTGATCATCCTGACCTCCGCGCTCCCGGTCCTCCGGAAGCGGACGACCGGCGCAGTCTATGAAGTCGGGGTGGTCGTCTTCGGCCTGATGTACCTCGCCTGGCTGTTCGCGCGCCTCATCTTCCTGAGGGCGGAGCCGGGCGGGTTCGGCCACGTCGTCTTCATGGGGACGTGCGTCGCGATCAACGACAACGCGTCGTATTGGGCCGGCAAGCTCTTCGGCCGTTACAGTCGACCGCTCATTCCGGAAGTCTCTCCGGGGAAAACCGTGGTGGGATTCTTGGGCGGTGCCGCGGCGACGATCGCGGCCGGGCTGCTGTTCCACTTCGCGATCCCTGCGGTGAGCCGGGCGCAGGTGCTCGTGCTCGCGACCTTGATCGCGCTCACGGGCCCGATGGGCGATCTCGTGATCTCGGTGATCAAGCGGGACCGGGGCGTGAAGGACATGGGGACGATCTTACCCGGACACGGCGGCGTCCTCGACCGCTTCGACTCGATCCTGTACACGACCCCGATCTACTACTTCGCGCTCGCGGTCTTGGGCCTGAGGCGGTGAGGGAGGTGCGCGTGTGAAACGGCTTCCCACCTACGAGGACCTGCGGCGCCCGCTTCCCCCGTGGCACCCCAAGGCCTGGTACTTCGGAGCGCAGTCGCTGATGCTCCGCACCGTCGGCCGGACCGCCGGCGGCATCGACCTCGGGTACCGGCACGGGTTCAACTCGGGGGTGATGCTCGACTACGTGTACGAGAACCGCGCCCGGGGGCGGTGGGGAATCGGCGCGCTCATCGACCGGGGGTTCTTGAATGCGGTCGGCTGGCGCGGGATCCGCTTACGGAAGGAGCACCTGAAGCAAGTCCTGCGGGGGGTGATCGAGGAGCGGCGGGCGCGCGGACAGGCGACGCATATCGTCGACCTGGCGGCCGGGGGTGGCCGGTACCTGCTCGAGGTGTTGAGCGAGGTGGGACCGGGCGGCGTCACGGCGCTGCTCCGCGACCTGCGGCGCGAGGGACTCGATGAGGGCCGCCGGCGCGCGGAGGCGCTCGACCTGCGCAACGTCCACTTCGAGCCCGGCAACGCGTTCGATCCCCAGGAGCTTGCGGCCCTCTCACCGCGGCCCGATATCGTGGTCACGTCCGGCCTCTACGAGATCATCCCCGACGACGCGCTGATCCGGCCGCACTTTGGCCGCGTCCGGCGGATCCTCGCGCCAGACGGGACATTCATCTTTACCGCGCAGCCGTATCACCCGCAGTTGGAGATGATCGCGCGCGTGCTCCCGGGGCTGGACGGAGGGCCGTGGGTCATGCGGCTTCGGTCGCTCGAACTGCTCGAGCGGTGGGCGCGCGAGGGCGGCTTCACCCGCTGGGACGCGGTCGGGGATCCCTGGGGGATCTTCTACGTGGTGACCGTCTGCGGGGGGGCGGCCGCGCCCGTTGCGCCGGATCTTCGCCCGGGGCCGGTGCGGTGAAGCTCGCGGAGCTCCGGCCGATCAGGGCGGCGATCCAGTTCAACGACCGCCTGAATGCGCACCAGGTCGGCGAGCAGGCGACCGTGATCGCGTTCAACATCGTGTATGCGATGTTTCCGCTGGTCCTCGCGTTGACGGCGGTCGGGGGATTTATCGTACGCGGCGCCATCGCGAGGGGGCAGCTCCTCGCGGCGATCCGCGTCGCGTTCCCCGCGCAGCTGGCGAAAGAGATGTCCGACGTGATCAACACCGCGGGCAACTATCCCGGGATTATCGGGCTCGTGGCGTTCATCACGCTTGTCGTCGCTGGGTCGAACCTCTTCGCCGCGATCGAGGTCGCGTTCTGCCGGATCTTCGGTGTGCCGCCGCGCGGGATCGTGCACCAGCGCGCCGTCGCCGTCCTGATGATCCTGGTGTTCTCCGCGCTGCTGGTCGTCGCGGTCGCC
This sequence comes from bacterium, assembly GCA_035703895.1. NCBI lineage: Bacteria > bacterium. Next base: position 15,764 of record DASSXJ010000159.1, read on the forward strand.
GCCTCGGACGTCGCCGTGTTCCTGCGGGGGAGCCGCATCGGCCCGGACGGCGCGCACCCCACCTTGCCGGGCGGCCGGTACCTCGGTCTCGCCGGCGGCTGGGCGTTTGTGGTGCTGATGCTGCTGGTGCTCTACCTGGTGATCCCGAACGCCCGGATCTCGCTTGGGGTCGTCTGGCCGGGCGCGGTGCTGGCCGGGACGGCGCTGCAGGTCACGACCCTGGTGTTCCCGCTCTACATCCGCTACTTCGCGGGCTTCAACCGCTTCGGCGACGCGTTCAGCCTGGTCTTCCTCATCATGACGTGGGCCTATTTCCTCGGGTTCATCTTGCTCGCCGGGGCGGAAGTCAACGCAATGCGGTACGCAAAGGCTGCGGGGCGTGCTACGTGATCGTGACCGCCGGACTCTCCTTCCCCGCAAGGCCGACCGCGTCCAGGGTCGCAGCGAGCTCGGCCAGCGTCTCCGGATCGAGGGGCTGAGCCGGCGGCCGGAGTACAGACGTGCGGATTGCGCCGCGCCGGCGGAGAATCTCCTTCCGCAGCGCGAGCCCGATCCCCGGCTGCGCCTCGTAGCGGATCAAGGGAAGGTAGCGCTCGAAAATCGCGCGGGCCTGCGGGGCGTGGCCCGCCGCGGACTGCCGGTAGATCGCGACCAGGATCTCGCTGAACGCAAACCCCGTCATCGTGCCGTCCGCGCCGCGCGTCAACTCCTCGAGGAAGAACGCGCCGCCCAGGCCGCCGAAGATCTGCGCGCGGCCGCCCAGGAGCTTCCGGATGTGCGTCAGCTTGACCGGCGTCGGCGGGTCCTCGAGCTTGATCACCGAGGCCGTCGGCACGGCCTCGACGATGCGCGCGAGCGTTCCCGGCGGCATCACGACCCCGCTGCTCACCGGCTCGTCGTAGACGACGATCGGGAGGGCGGTGGCCTCGCCTACCCGGGAATAATGATCCACGATCACGTCCTGGCCCCGTGCGCCGGCCGGAGGCGCCACCATGAGGCCGGCCGCCCCGGCGGCTTCGGCCCGCCGCGCGTGGGAGATCGTCGCGTGGGCACCGCTGAAGCCCATGCCCACGATGACGGGGACCTGTCCCCTCACACGGGTCATCGTGAGCTCGACGACCTGCTGCCGCTCGGCATCGGTCAGATACCGAACTTCACCAAGGTTTCCAAGGATGGTGAGGCCGGTGACACCCCGCGCCAGCTGGAACTCGACGAGGTTCCCGAGGCTGGCCGGATCCAGCTCGCCAGACTCGTCGAACGGTGTGGCCATAATGTTGTAGACGCCGGGCTCGATCTTCGCCACAGTCGCTCACCCTCCACGTGGGTCGCAGGCGGTTCCCCGACGCGACTTCGAGGACGGCGTGACGGGTCCTTCAGCGTCGGGTCTGCCCCGTCGACGCGAGCCACACGCCGGCAAAGGTCAGGAGCGCACCCAATGCCTGCTCGGGCCTGAGCGCTTCTCCCAGCAGCGCCGCGGCGATCAGAACGGCCGACACTGGTTCCAGGTAGACGTAGACCATCGTCTGGCGGGGGCCGAGCGCGTGCATCGACCGCCCCCAAAGGGTCATCGCCACGACCATCCCGGCCGTCGCGCCGTACACCAGGCCGGACCATGCGGCCGGCGAGATCGTGCTCCAGGCGAGCCGCGCGGTTCCGGCGAGCGCAAATGGGGTCAGGATCACGCCCGCGATCCCCATCGCCCACCCCGTCGCCCGAATCCCTCCCAGCGCTCCGGCGAGCGGCTCGATCGCCAGGCTGTACAGTGCCCACGCGCCCGCGGCAGCAAGGGCGAGGAGGTCTCCGGCCAGGTATGGGCGATCGAACCCCGCGCTTCCGCCCCCGACGACGAGCGCGACGCCGCCGAGTCCCACAGCCAGCGCGGCCCAGTGGCGGCCCGGAACACGGTCGCGCGCGGTGAGCCCCAACCACCCGGCGGTCATGAGCGGGGACGCGGCAAGCAGGATCGCGCTTGTGCCGGCCGTCGTCCGCGCGAGTCCGGCGATCAGCAGGAGTTGGAACGCGGCCTGGGCGATGCCGGCGCCGAGCAGCGCGACCCGGAGGCCGCGCGAGGCAGGCACCGGTCTCGAGGCCCGCGCGGCGGCGGCGAGGACTCCTGCGGCGAGAACGACGCGCAGATACGTGAAGGCGAGCGGCGGGATCTCCGCGAGCCCCACCTTGGCGGCGGGATAGATTCCGCCCCAGAGGATGACCGCGGCCAGCGGTTCTGGCCGGATCCACGCCGCGAGCTTTCGAAGGGGCGCGGCGGAGGCCATAATGGTTTCATTGTACTCTACCCGTACGTGTGCCTGGAGCGCGCGCGGCGACGCGCGGGTGTTTGAGAAAAAGAAAAGGCGGCAGGGGATGGGGTTTAAACCCGCAGGCGATGGCGATCTTGGACGACTCAAGTCGTCCTGTGCAGCCTATCCTGGCACCCGATGGATCGTATAATAGGATGCCCAAAGTAGGGTGCGGTTGAGATCAGCCGGCCTCCCACGTGCCGCCACAGTGTGTATACCCACGACGCCCCCGATAGAGACATCCCTGCGGAGACATCCTGCCTCGGAGCGCGAGGGCGCGCCCGCGGCTTACGGCAGCGACGCCACAATCTTCTTGAACTCGTCTTCGGTGAACGCCCGAAATGTTTCCGTGTGCACCGTGCCGCGCATGGCGGCCGCGAGCGCGCTCCGCGCCATGGTTTCATCGTTTGGGGATTCGACGATGGAGACCGCATCGTACTGGCCCATCGTGAGGTAGAATGCCTTCAAGTCTCCTCCCGCTTGGCGCGCCGCCTTGCGCACCACCTCGACGCGGTCCGGGCTGTGCTTGATGTCTTCGAGCCCCTTTTGCGTGTACTTGATCAAGCTGATGTACGTCGGCATGTCCTTCACCCCCGCACTCCGGATTTTTGTCACCCATTCGAGTAAGGATTACTAACCGGGACATTGACGCCCCTGCCTGTGGGAGACGACGCGATGTCGCGCAGGAATTTCGGATGACCCTGGGCAACCGACGATCGGGCACATACTTCGGGAAGCCGACGCCATCCTTTCGAGGAGGTGCACTTTGAAGAAGTATCGGTTGATTGAGATGTCTTGGATGGAAGCGGAGGAGGCGTTCAAGAGGTCCGACACGGTGATCATGCCCGTCGGCACGCTGCACGGACACGGGCCCACCCCGATCGGCATTGATGCGACTTCGGTCGACGCGTTGGCTGATCGAGTGGGCAAGCAGACCGGTTTGATGGTCCTCCCGTCCCTCCCGTACGGCGAGAACGACAAGATGAGGGAATATCCCGGATCGATTGCCATCAGCCAGCACGTGTTGGAAGGGTTTTACACCGACATCTGCCGGAGCCTCCACCGAAACGGGATTCGAAAGATCATCTTTCTGAATGGCCACGGCGGGAACCGCGAGCCCTTGATCAGAACTGGCCGCAACATCCGCGGGCTGGGCATGGTGGCCGCGGTCGTAGAGTGGTGGACGGTCGGCAAAAAACTCATGCCGGCCGCCTTTCCCGAGGGGAGTCATATCTGGGAACTGGCCATCGCGATGGCGATTGACGGAACCGAGATCGCCGACCTCCGGGGCGGCGGGTACAAGGGAGAGTGGGGCACCGACCCGGCGCTGCGGCGCCTGTTCGGCGAGAAGATCAAGCCGCTCGGCTTCAACAGCTTCGAATATCAAGGCGCCCAGGTGATCATCCCCGTCGACGCGTGGGACATCGACGTCGCGAGCCCCCCGGAGATCGACGAAGGCGCGCTGGAGGCGCTGCGTCGGAAAGGCGAGGAGTCGATCGAGCGCCTAGTCGAGTATTGCTCAGCATTCGCGCGGGAATTCGAGAAGATCGACGTGTCTCGGGCCTTGGCCAAATCCTGACCCTCGGCCTGGCGATCGGACAGGCTAACGCAGCGTAAATACCTCGGCCGCGCGCGCGGCGATGTAGCGGCCGATACTGAGCGAGGCCGTGGCTGCGGGCGACGGGGCATTGAGCACGTGAATGGCGCGCGGGGCCTCCACGATGCGAAAATCGTCCACGAGTCTCCCATCTTGCGTCACCGCCTGGGCCCGGACCCCGGCGGACCCGCGGACCACGTCTTCCACGCGGAGCTCGGGAACGAGACGCCGCAGGGAGCGCACGAACGCAATGACGCTGAGCGAGCGCCGGAACTCGTAGATGCCGGTTCGCCAGTAGCGCCTCCCCATGCTCCAGAACCCCCGATAGCGCAGGATTTCCCAAAGCTCACGGACGTCAATCCGCCCCATGGTGTAGCCTTCCCGTGCGAACGCGAGCACCGCATTCGGGCCGGCCTCCACTTCTCCGTGCACGGTCCGCGTGAAATGCACGCCCAGGAACGGAAACTGCGGATCGGGCACCGGGTAGATGAGTCCGCGGACCAGTGATTGCCGGTCGCGCCGCAGAAGATAATACTCGCCTCGAAACGGGATGATGCGCACGTCCGGAACAATTCCTGATTTCCGCGCGACGTCGTCGGAGTGTAGACCGGCACAGTTGATGAGATACGTCGCGCGCCAGTCTCCCCGATTCGTCTCGATCCGCAGTTCATCCCCCGCCTCGATGACCCGGGTGACCTCGGTGCTCAGGGCGAGTTCCACGTTGTGCTCACGAATGATCGCGGCTGCCGTCCTGGCGACCTCGCCGAAGTCAACAATGGATGTCCCCGGAGAATACACCGCCCCCAGGCCGGCGGCATGTGGTTCGAGCTCACGAAGACGTTCGGGTCCGATTTTCTCGACTCCCGGCACGTCGTTGGCGACGCCCCTGGAATACAGATCGTCCAGCCGGCGCAGCTCGTCCGCACTCGTGGCCACGATGACCTTCCCGCAGCGCTCCACGCGGATACCGTGGTCCTGACAGAAGCGCCCCATGCGCTTGGATCCATCGACGCACAGTCGCGCCTTGAACGATCCGGGCCGGTAATAGATCCCCGAATGGATGACACCGCTGTTGTGCCCGGTTTGGTGGGCGCCGACCCGGCCTTCCTTTTCGAGCACGGCGAGACGAATCTGCGGGCGGTCTTCTATGAGCGCTAATGCCGTCGCCAGCCCGACGATTCCGCCGCCGACGATCACGACATCGTAGATGGGGCTATTCATAGGAATGACCGAAAGGGAGTGACGATGGGCCGCCGATCAATATTCCCTCACAGGCTCACGCCGGCCAGTTGATCGCCGCCGCCTACTCCGCACACCGATCGAGTTGATCCATGTCTTCCGCGGCAATCGCAAAATCAAACACCTGGGCATTTTCTTTCATGCGTTCTTTATGCTGAGACTTCGGCAAGACGACGGCCCCTTTTTGCAGCGCCCAACGGATGAGGATCTGTGCCGGCGATTTCCGATACCGTAGAGCGATGGCCCCAAGCCGTTCGTCCCGCAGCCTCTGTCCTTTCGTGAGCGGACTATAGGCTTGCACGACGATGCCATGCCGGGTGCAGAAATCGAGGAGGTCCTGATCGAAGCCGAACGGAGAAAATTTCACCTGGTTCGCCGCAGGAGGGATTTTTGCAATGCGGAGGATCGAGGAGAGCTGCTTGATCGAGTGGTTGCTCACTCCGATCGCTTTGCATGTTTCTCCTTCGTAGAGGTCTTCCATAGCTTTCCATGTCCGCGTCACAAGGCCTGGGGTGGGCCAGTGCACAAGATACAGATCGATGTACCCGACGTTGAGTTTGGCGAGGCTGGTTGCAAACGCTTTTCGAGCGTTCAATTGATCCGCGGGCCATAATTTCGTCGTCACCCAGATTTCTTCGCGAGGAATGGTCCCGTTGCGGATCCCTTCGCCAACCCCCTCTTCATTGCCGTAGATTTTCGCCGTATCGAAGTGCCGGTAGCCGGCTTCGAGTCCCCATGCCACCGCGTCCGCGGCCGGTTTCCCATTCGGGATCTGCCACATTCCCAGCCCGAGCAGCGGCATTTCCGTATTATTGTTGAGCTTCGCTCTGGATTGCAGGGTCATCGAGCGCTCTCCCGGGCGTGGTGACCTTCACTTGCACGGAGGGGTGATGGCAATCCTCGCCCCGTAATCATAAAAGTCGAATGTGAAGTTTTCTTCGACCACGGCCCGGCGGGGGAGGCCGGTCTGCACCGCGATGTAGAGCTTCTGATTCCCGGTGACGGTCTGCCCCTTGATGGTACCGGTGAACGTGTAGGTGTAGCCACGTGTCGGCATGCCGCCGATCACGACGGCCGGGAGTCGTTTCGCGATCACCGTGCCCTGTTGGTCCCAGACTGGTGCCCCGACGGGCAGGCCGTTCGCAGCCGAGGAACAGTCCCACTTGTCACCGATCCTCCGGGCCCAGTATTTGTTCCCCACGGAAAACGATTCCAAGAGTCCCGGGACGATGGTATGTTTGGTGTCGGGCGGGACGAACTCGGTGATCCCCGGCGTGTTGTCTGTGGGGCCGGTTGTAGTCTTCGCTCGATATGAGATGGTACGTTGCTTTTTCAAGGCCGTGACAATCTCGGTCCACGCCGCGGCGTCTCCTTTCACGGTCGGCGCTCCAGCCACGGGCTGCACTATGATAATCGAGAGGTTCACTGCTGCCGCGGCCAGACAAAGCCGGCCGATCCAGCCCAACGTCGCCATCGCGCTCCTCCTGTAGATGTCCCCGGAATGAGTGCGTTCGCCCTCGTCCTTGTCCCCCCTTCCGAGGGCACTTGCCGAAGCGATGCGTTAGCGCCGGGGCCTCGATCTCCAACGGGGAGGGAATCTGCGTCCATAGGGGAAACTCGAGTTCGCAGTAGATCGCCTTCGTCCGGAGGCGCTCCCAGTGCGACGGTCGTGGATCGTGCGGATCATCCTGTCTTTCGTCCTCGGGACAGGCATGGCCATGACCGCGCTCACTCCGGGAGGCGCGGCCCAAGGCGATGCCTCCGCAAAGGCCCAAGCCGTGGCGGCGTTTGAGAGGCTGAACTCGGTGCCAAGCTATCGGATGAAAAGCACGACCTCCGAGGCGACGGTCGTGATCGAGATCGTTCGCCCCGACAAAAGACATTTCACCGCGCAGTCGCTGAAGGGTACCGTCGAGTCCATTGCGGTCGGAAGGGAGATCCGCACCCGGTCGAGCATGCCGGGTGCGCCGGCCGGCTGGCGGTGCACGACGGCCAGCCGATTGCCCGAGACTTTTTTCGACATGAACAAGATGAAAAAAGATCTCACTGAGGTGATCCGGGGGCCCGACACGATCATCGAGGGGACCCCGGTCCATGCCTATACTGACGTGGCAAGGCGCGGGACCCTGTATGTTGCTGCGGCGACCGGCCTGCCCCGACGCCTGGTGGTCGTGAACATCCAATCCGGCAAGACCGCCACGATCGATTTCTCTGACTACGGAGCACCGATTACGATCGTGCTACCCTCGTGCGGATGAGCCAGGCATGCATCTACTGGGTTTCCTCTACCCCGCGTTCAAGCTGACGTTTGTAGGCGACACTATCGAAGTGGCCCTGCGACTCGGCAATGAGTCCATCATCTCCAAGCTTCCACACTTCGAAGCCGCTGATGCGAACTCGCTTCCCGGTCCCGCCCGGCCCGGTGTTGGTGCCGATGAGTGTCCAGTGGTACACAGAACGGTCGCCCTGAACGAGGACATTATCCATAAGGACCCGCAAATCCGGAAACGCGGTCATGAATGCCTGGGCAACCTCCGTGATAGCACTCCGCCCGGTAGCTGGAGCGCCCTCATTGATGCTGAGCGAGCCGTCCGTTGAGTAAAAGGCAGCCACGCTCGCAGGGTCCTGGCTACACCACGCTGCGGTATAGCGGAGGGCGAAATCTCGCAACTTAGCAGGGTCAGGTATCATCGGCTCCTCTCCTGATTGCGGCCCGGCAAGTACGGATTGTCCCAGCGATTGTGCTCATGGCCCTTTGATGGGGCTTGGCGAAATTCCCCCTCCAATCCGGACCGGGGGGCACGGGCCAGAGTGGCTTAGGGGCTGCAGGCATCCACGTATTGCGCGGTCTAGAATCAAGACTTCCCGGGCATTAACCAACTATTGGCGATTCATAATGCCGGGGAGTCAAAATGCTAACGGTCCTTGGCCGGATACTTAAGCGGCAGGAACATGGTTTTACGCTCATCGAGTTGGTTTTGGTGCTGGCAATTCTGAGTATCCTGGTTGCCCTTGCGTTCCCGCGCTATTTGGGCGCCCGCAAGAAGGCATTCAAGGCCGAGGCCCAGGAACTTCTCCAGGAAGCGAAGACCATGGAGTGGGCCTACTACCAGCAGTTCAACCAGTTCGATACTTCGGGGAACTCGATCGGTCTCATCCTTCCAGGTGGCATGCACTGGAGCATGCCGACATTTGGTGGGACCGGAAATCAGTCGGTTTCGGTCCAACTCGTGGGAAAACTCACCCCGATCTCGCCAACAGATAGTACGTGGGTCCTCCTCTATAGCGACGGGTCGTCTAGCGGCGGCTCATCGTTCTAGCCTGCTCCAAAGCCCCTATCGGTATTGCCTTGACGATCTCGCGGTCCGCCCCTATACTGAGTTCAAACTTCATACCGTATCGGATGGGTGCTCCCAGAGCGTCACGGGAGTAAAAGGGAAGTCCGGTGCGCGGCGCCGCCACTGGCGGCGCGGCAAAGCCGGCGCGGTCCCGCCACTGTAACGGGGAGCTGCTCCACACAATCGCCACTGGGCAACCGGGAAGGCGTGGAGCGGCGAAGATCCGGAGCCAGGAAACCTGCCCACCCGAGCGCGTACGGTGACCTTCGGCTGAAGGGAAAGTACGCATGCGGCCCTGTGCCGTGCCGGTCCCCGTGCTTCTAATGGGGGCCGTTTTTCTTGGGCCTGGCGCCGCAGACGGGGGGATGCGCGATGCCCGCATTGCTCGTTCGTCGGCACCTGGTTTGTCCCGCCTGGGTTTTTCTGATCGTGCTGGCGCTCGCGCTCCCCGCGCGCGCGCAGACCGCTCCGCCGCCCACCTTCGAGCTTCCGGAAGTGGAGGTGCCGGGGAAGCGGCCCCAGCTGCCGTCCACGACGCCGGCGTCGATCAGCGTGATCACTTCGGATGAGCTCGCGCGGCTCGGGGCGTTGACCGTTGCCGACGCCCTCCGTGTGCTGCCGGAACTGCGGATCAAGCAGAGCGGTGGGCCGGGTTCGCTCACGACGGTGAGCATCCGCGGTTCGTCCTCCGCGCAGGTGCTGATCCTCCTCGACGGCGTGCCCCTCAACCGTCCCGACCAGGCCAGCGTGGACCTGAGCACGCTGCCCATCCAGAATGTTGAGCGCATCGAGGTGCTGCGCGGGCCATTCTCGGCGATTTATGGAAGCGCGGCGCTGGGCGGCGTCATCAACATCGTCACGCGGGCGGCGCCGCTGACACTCGTGTCCACGCGGTACGGGTCATATGGTCTCGCCGGCAACCTCCTCTCGGTCGGCGGCCGGGTGGAGAACCTGACGTACCTTGTCCAGGGCATCCTGAACTCGAGCGGCGGGTTCGCCCCGGACACGGACTTCTCGAACACGACGACGATGGCGAAGCTCCGGTGGCAGACCGCGGACGATGCCGCCGCGACCCTGACGGTCAATCGGCTCTGGCATGCCACCGGCGCCCCGGGACCGCTCCCGGTCCAGGACCAGGACCCGCTCGCACGCCTCCGAGAAGACCGGACGCTCGTGGATCTTTCATGGCGGAGCGGAAAGGCCGACAGTCCGGGCATCCTGGCGCGCCTCTACTATCTCGAAGATGATGTCAACTTCAACCTCCCAAAGTTCGCCTTCCAGTCCGAAGACACGGCGCACCTGTGGGGCGTGCAGGCCCAGGTTGTCTTGGTGCCGTGGTCGGGCCACCTCCTGACGCTCGGCGGGGAGTACCAGGGACAGACGATCGCCCACAGCGATAATGCCCCCTCGCCGTTTTCGAACCAGGGATACGACCTCGCGTTCTACCTCCAGGACGATTGGCAGATTGCGAGCGGCATACTTCTGTCGCTCGGGGTCCGAGAAGACAACTTCCAGATGTACGGGAGCCAGGTCGACCCGCGCATCGGCGTAGTTGTTGTGCTCACCGACCGGCTCATCCTGCGCGCCGGCGCGGGCAGGACATTCCGGGAGCCCACGTTCGACGAGCTGGCCCCGGCACTGTTTGGCAACCCATCGCTTCAACCCGAGACCGCGTGGTCCTACGATCTGGGCGTCGAGTATGCGCTGGCGCCCGGTTTGGCACTGCACCTCACCGGGTACTATACGGACGCGACCAACCTGATCACGTCGGCCCCGCCGCTATTCGTTCCGCTGAACGTCGGCCATGCGATCGTGAACGGCGCCTCGATCGAGATCGTGGGCCAGGTCGCCGAGCAATGGTTCGTGCGGGCTAATTTCACCAATCAGCTGGCGCGCGACGCGAACACCGGCCTCGACGTGATCTATATCCCCCGCCAGCTGGCGAACGTTGAGGTGAGCTACCGATGGGCGCCCGGGAGCACCGCGACCGCGATCGTAAGCTACGTCGGCGACCGTTTCAATGATCCTGCGAACAAGGAACGGGTGCCGGGGTACTGGCTCGTCGGTCTCAACGTCGCGTGGGGGTTTGCGGCGGGATACACGCTGCAGGCCGGCGTCAATAACCTCTTCGACGTGAGCTACCAAGAGTCGCTCCACTTTCCCGAGCCAGGGAGGACGGTCTACATGGGTCTCTCGAAGACGTTCTAACTGATGATCAGGAGCACATCGAGATCCCGCTTTCTCATCGGTGCCTGCTGCGTGCTTCTTGCCGCAGCCGCGGGCCGGGCCGCATGGAGAGGTGCGCCTCCGCCGCCTCTGACCACCGGTCCGGCCGCGGCCGGTGGTCTCGCTCCTCAGCGCGGGGACACTAGGGGTCCAACCGCAGACCAGGAGGGAGCCGCTGCGCCCGGTACCTCGCTGTCGCAGCCGGCACCGCCGGAACGCCGGGTCCAGAAAGAAATTGTTCATCCCGCGGACACACCGAAGCGGACCGCGCGCCCCGCGACTTCGTCAGGCGCCGGGCAACCGTCGCCCCGTTCATCCGCATCGTCGCATGGCACCGCCGCGTCGCAGTTCACGCCCGCACAGCACCCCCAGCCACCTTCCCATTCGCCGCAGGGTTCAAGGCGCGACCCTCAGCCTGCACGCGATCCCGGCGGCTCGGAATCCGCTCCCCGACAATCTCAGACGCCCGCGGCCGGCCAGGGCCCGGCGCGTTCAGAAGACGGCGGTAGAGCGGGAGCCGGGTCCTCCGGAGCGACGACCACAACCGGAAGCGGCGAGGCCGGAAGTGGAGGTGTGGCGGGTGATGCCTCCCCTGCAGTGAGCACCCCCGGCGGTTCCACTGGAATCACTCCTCATGTCGTGCCGCCGCGGGTTATCAAGTCGGACGGAACAGAGTATCCGGTCGACGGCTTTCGACTGACGGTGCATCGGCAGGATCTTGGATCTGCGCTCTCGGTCGAAGGCGCGGAGGGCGCCGTGGGGGTGCGGGCCTTAGTCCAGGCCGATGGGACGGCGGCGAAGGTCGAGATTATCGCGCCCTCTGGTTCTCCGATACTGGACGGGGCGGCCGCGGCGGCGGTGCGCCGGTGGCTGTTTGCTCCGGCGACTCGAGACGGCGTGCCGATCGAAGCGTACGTGACGTTCAAGATTCGCTACGTCGTCCGGTGAAGGGTGGTGTGGCTGGTGGATCGCAGCCCAGCCAGCCGCGCCGCGCTCTCGTAAATCCCGAAGAACGCGAGCGAGTAGACGAGATCGCTCAGCGCGGTGTTGCGGAAGAACGGGATCGCGGCGGTGAAGGCGGCCCGCAGGCCCACCAGTGTGTGCGGGTAGAGAGGCCCCAGCCACTCGCCGAAGTTCGTCACGACGAAAAAGAGGACCGATGAGCTCAGCGCCGCCACGGCGACCCTGAGCATGGTCCGGCGCGCGCGCAGCGCCCGGCCGATAAGGACGATCAGGACGAAGCTCCCGTACACCGAGATCCATCCTGGGTAGAAGCCCAGAATCACATCGGAGAAGAACAGCGCCGCGATCGGCACGGCGAATGCCCACGCGCCCGGCATGACGGCCCCACCGAATAGCGCCATCGCGCCGATCGGCGCAAAGTTGGCGGGATGGGGCACAACGCGGAGCAGCGCGCCCGCGGCGATGAGGCCGTAGGGTAGTGCGGCAATCAACGTTCCCAGACGTTCGCGAACTCTCATCAGGCAATCACCGCGTACCATTATACCTTCTGGCCCTGCCCTTATCCTCTCCCGGCGCCGTTCTGCGAGAAAGGAGGGTGCCCGTCCGGGAGCAAAGTCCGTCCGTCGTGGTCTTCACCGCGGTCATCACCGATCACGACTTCCCGAGCCTCGAGCCGGAGGAGCGCGTCCTCCGCCCTCTTGGGGTCCAGCTCGAGGTGCTCAAATCCCCTGACCGCCACGCGCTCAAGTCCGCCCTCGGCCGCGCCGACGCGGTGATCAATCAAACGATCCCGCTTGACGCCGAGCTGATCGCCGCGATGTCCCGGTGCCTCTTGATCGTGCGATATGGCGTGGGCTATGACGGCGTCGACCTTGCTGCGGCAACACAGGCAGGGATCTGCGTCGCGAACGTCCCGGACTACGGGACCCAGGAGGTGGCGCTCCACGCCATCGCCCTCCTGCTCGCCGTCCACCGCCGCCTTTTGTTCTACGATGCCACGCTCCGCCAGGGGACGTGGCTCAAAGGCCCGCAGGCGACTCCGCCGATCCCTCGATTGAAAGGGCTCACGCTCGGCATCGTGGGACTCGGGCGCATTGGCCGGGCCGTCGCCGCGCACGCCGAGTCGCTTGGCATGCACCGGATGACCTACGACCCGTTTGTCAGCCGGTCCTCGGCGATGGAGGTGGGCGCGATCCTCGTCGATTTCGGGACGCTCCTCAGGCAATCCGATTTCGTGACGTTTCACACGCCGCTCCTGCCCGAGACGCGGCACCTTCTCGGCGAACGCGAGATCCAGCAGATGAAGCCGGGGGCGGTGGTGATCAACACTTCGCGCGGGGCCGTCGTGGACACTGCCGCGCTGGCCAAGGCGCTCCAGGCGGGACGGCTGGCCGGTGCGGGCATCGACGTCTTCGAGCAAGAGCCGCTCAAGCCGAACCATCCACTGTGGACGGCGCCCAACACCGTTCTGACACCGCACGTCGCCTGGTACAGTGTTGAGGCCATCCAAACGCTCAAGCGCCGGGTTGCCGAGGAGGTCGCGCGAGCCGCACAAGGGGAGTGGCCCCGTTCGCTCGTGAACCTCGAGGTCCGGGCCACGGCCAGACTGCGGTCCCACGCGGGTCCGGCGGGGGCCCCCTAGGGAGGAACCCGATGCCCGCTCCGAGCGTTACTCGTTAGGAGGACGCGGGTATAATATAGTGGAAGAAGCAAGAGAACGGTCGTTCGTTTGGGAGTGAGAGCGATGGTGCGATCACTTGTCGTTGGATTCGGTCTAGTAACGGCGCTGGCTGTGGCGGGCATCGTGACGCCGAAGGGCCAAGCCATGCTCGGCCTGAGCCATCCTGCCGCCGAACAAGCCACGCCAGTCACGGTCATCCAGGATAGGCCTGCGTCGATTCCGGCGCCCGTCCAATCGGTCGCGCCGGCGGGTCCAGTCCAGGGCGCGGGGGCCGCTCAACAGGCACCTGTGACAACGGTGCACCCTCAGGCACGCCCCGTTGGGCCGGTCGGTCAGCGTCCCCCGGCCGGACAGCCTCTCCCGCAGCAGGCCGGATCTGGTGGGCTCGCGGGCATCGCCAACATCTTGCTGAACTTGCCGCAGGTGCTGAACCAGGCGCACGGTGATCCCTCTCGCGGCTCCGATTCGTGGTCTGAGCAGGGGCCGTCGGACTCGAGACCGGTGCGGTTCCACAAGAAGCACAGCGAGGGAGACGATCATGTCAAAGATGCGGGTGACAGCAACAACTAGGCGGTTCGGGAAATAGCTCCAAGCGTCGTTCCGCCGCGAAGCACGAGAGCCGCCACGCTCAGTGGCGGCTCTCGAATTTGGTGCGCGCGTCCCGCCTGTGGTCGATCAAGCGGGCCCTCGAGCGGCCTCTCTTGACTCGATCAAATGTGTCTTGGAACCCCCTGCCCGGGAAGATTCGGATCCGGCGTGCCCGGCGTCATCGGCCCCGGGTTTGGGAAGCCGGGGATCTGCGGTCCCTGGTAGGGCTGCATATAGTAAAACTCCGGGTTTCCACCGCCTTTAGGCATCGGCCCCGGCCGCAGCTGATAGAGCTTCCCCTGGAAGAAGTAAAGGATCTTGTCACAGTCTTGCCCCCCAGCACCAGGTGAGGGCACGCCCGGCCCCTGGTCCTGGCCCTGCTGAGGGTTCGGCACGGGGATAAACTCCTTCGGGTTAAACGGCAGGCCCTGCGTGGGGGTCGCCGGGACCAGGATCACGTCGTGTCCGTGCGCGGCTGCACCGGCACGCCATCCCTGGGCGGCCGCGACGCCGCCAATCAAGAATATCGCACCGAGTCCTCCGATGACGATCCCCAGGACAAGCATCCGAACGCCGCGGTCGGCCATTGCCCTCGCTCCCTTCGTTGACCTGCCGGTCTTTCTTGTTATGGTAGCATACCCTTCCGCTGTTTCCCAGGCACCTGCGACGCCTTGCGACGCCGTGATCTGTCTGGGCGTCAATCTGCCGGCCCGTGCTACAATAAAGGGTGAGGTGATCCGGTGTGGCGTTGGTGATGACATTCCCCTGCGGACGCTGTGGCAAGAAGTACAGCGTCTATTATCCGAAGACGTTTATCGCCTCGGTATACGGCACGATGACCCCGGCCCAGGCCGAGCGCGAGGATGCTGAAGAAGTCGCTTCAGGCGCGATCGAGGCGACGCAGCGCCGCGCCGAGCGTGAAGGGAAGATCTGGATTGACGTGAGCCAGCAAGCCAAAGTGACGTGCACCTGCGGCAAGAACCTCAACTTGAACCTGGCCGATCACCCACGCGTTCCGCAGCGGAAAGCCGCCACCGCAGCTCGCCAGACCGGCATGATCGCATTTCCTGAGACACCGAAGAAGTCGCATGCCAAGGGACCCGGCGGATCGGGCGGTTCTACCCCGGTCGTTCCATCGGAGGGCGGCTCAGCACCACAAGGCGGCTGATCTTGATCCCCCTGGGCGTGTTCTCCGCCTCGTACTCGACGAGTTCTCCCGGTTCCAGCTTCCGCCGTCCAGCCCGACGCAGGACGCGGCGGTGCAGGAAGACGTCGTGACCCGCGGCGTCGATCACGAAGCCGTACCCCATCCGGCTATCGAACCACTTCACGACACCGCGCTCCACACCGTGACTGTTTTTGGCGGCGCAGAGGGGGATCCTCTTACGTCCCTCTACTGCTCAGGCTGTTTGACGGACATGCGTCTTCGGGGGAAGCCCTCGGAGTAGGTTATCGACCGACTCGGCGACATCCGGATGGACGCGGAAGACGCCGCGGCCGGCGATCTCTATTGCACAGTCGAACACAGGTGGCCCGGTGCGTTCCAGGATCGTATGCCGATCTACCCCTCGCAGTTCGATCTCCTCCAACGACAACACGATGGTGTGCATATCGCCGGCCAGACAGGCGAGTTCTGCGTTGAAGACGATATCTCTCAGTGAAGCTCCGTGCGCCGTCGCGATGAGCTGGATGCCCCGGCGGGCAATCGTTCGGGCAACCTGAGCGTCGGCGGCGAACCCCAGCTCATCCACGATGATCGTTTCCGCCCGGTGATTGATGACAGCCTGGAGGATGACCGCCGCTTGCTGGGTGCCGGCGTCCGCCGCTCGGCTGACCTCGGGCAGAGGGATCTGGATCCGCCTGGCGCCCCCGATCGCGGGATGCGGAATCTGCCCATCCCCACCAATCTCGTTGCTCGTGTCGACGATGATGACACGTCGGTGAAGTTGATCGGACAGGATGGAGGCCATTCCGCGAAGCACGGTTGTCTTCCCGGCCCCCGGCCGCCCCACGATCAAGATGTTTTGGCGGGTTTCGAGGAGATCGCGGAGCGGCTGGGCAGCGCCCGCGACGGCGCGCCCTACGCGGAAGGTGAAGCCGACGATTTCATAATACCGGTCACGGATACACGCGATCCGGTGAAGAGTTCGATCGATACCAGTTCGATTATCCTCTCGGAACCGCGTGACCCGGCCAAGCACGTACTGCAAGTCCTCCCGGCTCACCTCTCCCGGGAGCACCACAGGCTCATCATGATCCTGAAAATGGAGACGTGGTGGTCGACCCAAATCCAACTCGATCTCTTCGAGTGTTTCAACGCTCCGCCCATCGATCGAGGCTACCACCCATCGTGGGACAATGGCTAGGAGCGCGGTGACTTCGCCGGGGGCCCTCACAATCGGCTTGGCGGTTACCGATCGCGGGACACTGCGAGACGTGCCAGGCCGGCAAAGAGGAATTGGAAGGTCATTGGCCCGGCCCGATTCGGCGCCTGCCGGTCTTCGTCCGTCGGGAAGAGCGCGAAGATGACTTCGACCTGACGAGGTCCCCTCACGGGTGCATTGATGACGCCGGTTTCAGCGGCCCCCGAGGGAAGGAGCGCCGGCCTCGTCTTGTCCGCGTTGTTTCGAGACATTCCGAACGGGACCGACCGGCCGTTCACCTTGAGCACGACGCCGTTTGGCCGAATTGAGAAGTCGGTAGTGCCCTGGTTGTTGATCCGATAACGGATCGTGATGCTCGTTGGGTTCAGAAACAACTGGAAGACGCCCATCGTGTCCCCGAGGGCTTGCTGGACCTCGAGCTGCGATTCTGCCTCTCTTGCGGAGGGGGCTTGAGCCGGTTCCCCGCCCGTCTTGGAGCCAGCGGCCGCGGTCGTTGGTGAGCTGACAGCAATCGGTGCGGCCTCTGTGCCTCTGGCCGGAGACGGAACCGGCAGCGGGGGTGATGCCTTCGATTGCAAGGCGGGTGGAGGCGTCGTGACCACATAGACAAGGTCCGCCGTCCGCAGTCCGGGACCGATGGTGAGGTCCCAGATGGACGTGAGATCGCCAAACCACACGATCATGTTGGTAGCACCGGTTGCCGTCTGCGGTTGAAGTACGAGATCATAGACCTCCTGTCCATGCTTTACCGTCGTCGCACTGACCAGCCGGGGATCGCCGATCGCGACGGTGTCCACCCGGTGGTCGGCTCGGAGGACCGTTGCAAAACCCGGCTGGAGGCGCAGCGACGTCTTGGTGGAGCCGCCGAGGACGTGTACGGTGAATGTGATGGGACCGTTGGCTCCGCAGGCGACGGCTCCACTTCCAAATGGGAGAATCAGAAGGACAACCCAGACCAAGCGCCGTGCGAGGGATCTCACGTCCGCTCCCTCAGGAACTGTTCCATCCGCTCCGTCCCCCATTGGGAGATGTTGCGTCCTTCCATAAGTAATTTGCTCTTGAGGCGCCGGATCTTGTCGAGATCGATCGGAACCGCAAGCGCGGCGAGCGTGTTCCGGTCCACACCCTTAAAAAAGCGCAGCCCGCCCTGTGCAGGCGGCCGATTTCTGTGTGAAGAGACTTCCTCATCCACCCACTCTCGAATCACCTCTTGCATCAAGCGTCCCTCGAGGATCAGCCGTGCACGGAACCGCCTGTGAAGATCCTTGGGCACGTGAATCCCCATCTTCGCAATCTTGGAGCGCGATCCCGCCGCGCGGCCCTTGCCGCGCGAAGCGCGTGCGATCCACATGTGCTCCTCCTCAGGGGTGCGTTACTGCCAACTGTCTATCTCTCTATCTACGCATCTTACATCATACATACGTCGCCATAAGCGAGCAACCGGGCTTGCTCGC
The DNA here is from genome assembly GCA_035703895.1 of bacterium. Lineage (NCBI taxonomy): Bacteria > bacterium. The sequence continues at coordinate 33,531 of DASSXJ010000159.1, forward strand.
ATCAAGGGAACGGCCGGGAATCAATGCCGCCCCTGGACGGGACGTTGGCGGAGCGCGGCAGCCACTTCTTGAAGGCGCCGGAGCATGTGGTGGTGCAATCGGATGACTTGAGCGATGACAACGTCGGGGTCCTCCCCATTTTCCACGAGACACTCCATCATGGAACAGAACAACGCCTGCGGGAGCCGCGTTGCACAATCTAACGCCTCTTCGACCGTCAACCTCCCGGAGCGTTCGGCGCCTTTGATCTGGGCCCAGACCTTGTCAAACAGCACTCTGGCACCCCCATGCTCTTAGGTCGGCGAGGTTTCGATTCCAGTCAAAAAGTGTACGTGGATTGTCGCAAATGCGCGACCAACCACGCGAACCTGCGGAATCAACTCCGCGAATCACCAAACGCCAGTTTCAC
>DASSXJ010000160.1 GCA_035703895.1 bacterium
GCGAGCTGTCCCAGGATCCGCAACAGCGGCAGGTAGGACTGGACCGACGCTTCCGCCAGCCAGTCGCTGCCAAACGGCCATCGGCCGTGGTTCAAGACAAACGGAAGGTGCGAGTGTAGGGTGAAGATCAAATTCCCAACAGGTTGAGCCATGGCATCCCTGGGTGCTCGACACGGGTCGGCGGGAGGACTGTGCGGGCGCCGCCTGAATTGATTCTACACCTAATTGTACCGTAAAATGCTACCCGCTTTTCACACATTCCGGCCGGCGTGCCGCGCGGTCGGCGAACGGCGCTACGCTGTCGGCGGGACGGTCGTGGGGATCGCCACGCCGGGGGTGATGTCGCGGTGCGCCAACGCCTCCAGTACGCGCTGCCGGAGCTCGGACGATACCGTCCACTGATCGCCGGGGAGCACCAGCACCGAGCACTGCACGACGGCGCCGGCATCGCGAAGCTCAATGATGCCGTCGACCTTCGCTTCGGCCTGCCGGTCCGCCAGATGGGCGCTGGACCAGGTGCGCGCTGCGTCGCCGACGGCCTCGAGCGCCGCCCCCACGCTTGCGTCGTAGGGGATCAAGACCTGGACGATCGCACGCGCGTAATCCCGGCTCAGGTTGCCGATCTTCACGATCGAGCCGTTCGGGACGCTGACCAGTTCCCCGGAGAACTTGCGGATCTGCATGACCCGCAGCGTGATGCGCTCGACGACGCCCGCGTCGCTGTCGACCCGGACGAAATCCCCGATTTGGACGATGCCTTCGGTCAGGAGGAAGATGCCCGCCAGGAGATCCCGGATGATCTGCTGGGCGCCGAAGCCGAGCGCGACCCCCAGCACCGTAGCGCTGGCCAGCACCGGTGTGACGTTGATGTGCACCGCGCTGAGCATGAGGATGATGGCCGTGAAGACGATCGTGTAGCGGAGCAGGCTCTCCACGATGGGGGTCATGCGTCCGGCGGGATGTCCGGTACGCCAGGCCGCCGTTCGCCGGACAAGGCTCAGCGAGACCCGGAGCGCCACCCAGGCGCCGAGCGCGATGAGCACGATCCAGAGGCCTGCCTCGATCGCGCGGGCGATCCGGTCGGGATCGTTCAGGTCCTGAACGACCCGGCGGAGGGGTTCGAGCGGATCCATCCCTAGCCGTCTCCCGCCGCCGCGCCGGCCACAGCAGCGAGGCCCCGCCCCCGGCGATATGCCGGGATCGTGATCATCGGCGGCCGCTCGTACTCCTGTACCTCGCGAGCTTCGAGGGACACGCCGTCATCTGCGCTGATCAGCGTCATCGCCCGGTTCATCTGCTCGGCGATCGGCGCCCGGGCGGCTTCCCCCACCCGGGTCATCACCACCTGGGCGATCGCGAATGCCATGACCGAGAGCGAGGGGAGGTCCCGGTTCCGGTGCACCCGGGAGCCCAGGTTGACCTGGCCGATCCGGTCGAGCCCGAACCGCGATAGGACATCGATGAGGAGTCCGATCTCGACCCCGTAGCCCGTGAAGAACGGCAGCCGCTCGAGGACCTCGCGGCGTCCCGCATATTCGCCCGACAGCGGCTGGATCAGTCCGGACAGTTCCGGGAAGAACAGGTTGAGGAGCGGCCGCGCCGTCAGTTCCGTGACGCGGCCGCCTCCGGACTCGGACTGCCGGTCGCCCACCTGGATCGGCCGCCGGTAGTATCCCTTGACGTACGCCAGGTGCGGCTGGCGCAGCAGCGGCCCCAGGAGACCGTAGACGAACTTGGGGTGGATGTTGCGGATGTCGGTGTCCACCCAGGCGATCAGGTCGCCGCGGAGGACGTGCAGGCTCTTCCACAGCGCCTCGCCTTTCCCCACGTAGCTGCCCTGGTCCGGGAGGATCTCGGCGTGGTGGTACGTAGGGATCCCGAGGCGCCGGGCCAGCGCGGCGGTCGCGTCCTCGGACCCGCCGTCGACTACGACGATCTCGTCGAGGAGCGGCACCTCCTCCATGAGGGTCCGCCGGAGGATCTCGATCTCCCGTCCGATCGTCGCTTCTTCGTTGAGGGCGGGCAGGCCGAGGCTGATCGTTACCCCCTGGGCGCGTTTGAGGGCGAGAAGCGCATCCCGATCGCTGAACTCCTGGGCGTCAAACGTATTGCGGGCGAACCAGCGGTCCACCACGACGGACGACCACATCCGGCCCGGCACCGGATCGCTCACGATCCGACGGCGGCGGCCGCGCGGGAGAGGAGCGGAACGATCTGCTCGCGCATGATGACGCTCCACCGGTAGGACGCGAGCACGCGCCGGCGGAGGCGATACCCGCGCTCTTCCATTAAGGTATCAATGATCGCGGCGGCGACGCGCGCCGGGGGATCCCCGAGGTCGAATGTGTGGATCGCATCGTCCCCTACGGCCCGCAGCGCCGCCAGGTCGGTCGTAAACGCCGGCAGGCGCGCGAGGCCCGCCTCCAGGAGCGGGAGCCCGAAGCCTTCGTCTCGGCTGGGGAGGAGGAGGGCATCGGCCAGCATGTAGAGATCCGCCATCGTCCGATCGGAGAGCACAAGCGGCCGTCCCCGGGGGCCGCGGAGGTCTGTGCAGAACACGACGTGTTCTTCGAGTCCCAGCCGGCGGCGCAGGGCGCGCAGTTCCTGGAGGTAGCTCCGGTTTCGAGGGTTGTGGGCGCCGAGAGGACCGGTCACCAGCAGCCGCACCGTTAGTTCGCGCCGCACTATCTCGGATGCGACGGCGAGCGCGTATTCGATCTGTTTGCGCCGCGTGATCCGGGCGGGGAGGAGCAGGACGATTTGATGGTCCCACAACCGGAGGGTGTCGGCGAGCCATCGTCCGACCCCGGTGAGGCGGAGAAACACCGCGGGGTCGATGCCGTTCGGGATGACTGCGACCGCGGGCCCCGCGAGCCCGAGAGCGGCGCAGAGCGCCTGCTGGCGCGCGCGTGAGACGGCGACGTAGGTCCCGCCGCGCACTCTGGTCCGGAGCAGGTCCCACGGGGCCCCCGGATGGAGATGCGGGCCATATAGGGGATTCGTCCAGGCGAGATCGTGGCACCACACCACGATCCGCGGGGAGCTCTTCCGCGCGGCGATCTGGTGCAGCGCCGCCGTCAGGGCGAGGTTCTTGTGCAGCGTCAAGACGTTGTGCGCGACGCACACGTCGATCCCGGCCAGCGCGCGTTCCAGATCCTCTCCGATCCGCGCGGTGAGGGCGGGGAAGGCGGCGGTGATCCTTCCCGCCTCGAGATCGCGGGCCACCGCCAAGACCCGCGGGTGGCGGGAGTCAAGGAGGGGAAGTCGATGGAGGCGCACGCCTGCCCCGAGAGATTCTCCGCGACCGGTCAGGACGCTCACGTCGAACCCCTCGAGCGCGAGCTGGCGGGCGTGTCGGGCGAGCACGGTCTCGACCCCTCCGACGACGGGCGGGGTGGTGTAATGGAGCAGCGCGACACGGGGGCGGCGCGATTCAGACTCGGTCATCGGCGGATCCTCCGCACCGGGGGCGCGGCCGGAGCGCCACTACTCCTGCGACCCCTGCGGGCTGACTGCCATCGGGTCAGACGGCGGATGTACCGGGCCACGGCTTCGGCGTCATAAGGCGGCAACGTCCCCACCCGCCAGTTGATTTCTCGCACCAGCTCAGTGCCGGTCATCTCGGGAAGCGGTCCTGAGGGGTCTTCCATAGGGATCCTGCGGTCTCGGCGCTCGCTGCGGAGACGCTCCATCATCTCAAGCACCTGGATCTTCGCCGGGCGCGGCAGCAGATACGCGGCGGTCTTGATATACTCCCGGTGCGTCAGCAGGGCTCGGATGTTGATCGCCGACTTCCGTCCTGGCCGGTGTTGCTCGGCCGGCGGCCGCTCTCCGCTCATCCCTGCTTCTCCCGGATGGGTGTGAAACGCGTGTGGTCCTTCGGGCCCGCGGAGAGCTCTCCCTGCGCACATCCACCGTCCCGGGCGGGGGGAACGCGCCCCTCCGGCGAATCCTCAGGTATGTCCGTCCTGGACGATCCGAAACGGGCGCGCACCTGCGATCCGTCCGGAATGCTCGGCGTCGCGCTCGGCCTGCCCCGGCAGGTCCGTGAAGGTTGGGCCCTGGGCCGGGCAGCGCAGGTGCTCCCCCTGTCCGCGGCCCCCGAGCATCTCGTCATCTGCGGCATGGGCGGGTCCGCGATCGGCGGAGACCTTCTGTCGGGGTACCTCGCGTCCGCGTGTCCCATCCCGATCGCCGTGGTGCGGGGGTACGAGGTCCCCAAGTTTGTCGGCCCTCGCTCCGTCGTGATCGCGGCGTCTTATTCGGGGGCCACCGAAGAGACGCTGTCGGCCGTGGCCCAGGCCGAGCGCGCAGGTGCGACGGTGTTCGCGGTCACGTCGGGGGGACAGTTGGCCCAGACCGCCAAGCACGCGGCGGTCATGGTACCGGCCGGCCTGGCCCCGCGTGCCGCACTCGGTTACCTGATGTTCTCGGCGCTGGCCGTCCTCGAACGGTGGGAGTTGACCGGGCCGTGCGCGAAGGGCGTGGAGGAGGCGGCGGGTGTGCTCGAAGGGATCGCGGCGGAGTGCGGCCCCGAGGTCCCCGCCGTCCGCAATCCGGCCAAGCGTCTCGCGGAGGAACTGGCCGGTCGCGTGCCGGCGGTCTATGCCGCATCTCCGGGGATCGAGGCCGCCGCCCGCCGCTGGAAGTGCCAGTTCAATGAGAACAGCAAAACGCTCGCCACTTGGAATGTGTTCCCGGAGCTCAATCATAATGAGACGGTCGGTTGGGGCGCCCCCGCTGCGCTCGCGGCCCACTTCGCCGTGGTCGTGCTGCTCGAGGGGACGGAGCCGGCGCACCTGATGCGGCGGATCGGTCTCACGTCCGACCTGGCGCTTGGCCCGGCCGCGGGCGTGCACGAGGTGCGTGCGCGCGGGCGCGGCCGTCTCGCCCGGCTGCTCTCGCTGGTCTTCATCGGGGACTTGGTGAGCATCTATCTGGCCTACCTCCGCGGAGTCGATCCGACGCCTGTCGAGGTGATCGACGCCATCAAGCAGGGTCTGCGCGAGCCCCACTGATTCCCTAAACTCTCGGGCTATCCCGCCTTCGCTGCGGCGAGGCCTCGTTGAACGGCCGCGATGTCTCCCCACCTCGTGAAATGGGGCATTTAATGGCTATTTGGGGGGAAACGCCGCCCGCACGGGGGTTCGAGAGCCACGCCACAGACTCTGACCAAGCGCAAACGGCCAAAAGCCGGAGGCCCGCGGAAGCACTTCCTCGCGCTCATCGAGCACAGTTCCGACGCGATCGCGGAGATCCGGCGGTGCGCGCGCGCGCAGTTCGACCCCGACGTCGTCGAGGTCTTCTGCCACATCGTGGAGCAGACGGGACCCCCGGTCCCATGACGGCGTCCACGCGCGTCGAGGCGGATCCCTCGCTCCTCGCGCCCCCGCCTCCGGTCCTGTTGGGCGTGCGCAGTGCGGAGGGGTGGATCAGCCTCATTCGGGTCCTGGTGCTCCTCTCGCTGATCCCGGCGCTGTGGTTCGGGATCATCGGGGTCACCCATCCCGGTGTCACGAGCCTCGTCGTGCTTCTGGGGATCTACGTTATCGCGCTGGCGCTCGGCCCGCGGCGGTTCCGGCTGCTGCAGAAGACCGACCTCATCGTCGCGCTCGATATCCTCGTGGTCACCCTCGTCGTCAGCATCTCAGGCGGAATCAACAGCCCGTTCGTCTTCCTGTTCTATTTGACGATCGTGGAGGCCGCGGCACGGCTCAACGTCCGCCAGGCGATCACCGCCTCGCTCGCGATGGCCGGAATGCTGGTGCTCTTGGGGGTGCGCGCGGGGTGGGACGAGACGGCGGTCACGGCCGGGTTCAAGCTCGGCGCGCTCATGGCCGGCGGTTTTTTCCTCGCCCTGTTCCTCGGTATGCTCGTTCAAGAGTACCGGACCGGCCACGAGCGCACCTGGTGGGGCGCGCAACTGGATCACGCGCGGGCGCAGCGGACGGCCGAACTGGAAGCGTTCTACGATCTGTCCATGCGGTTACGGGCGGCGCATGACGCCGGTGAGATGTATCCCATCATCGTCGATCACGCGGTCGAGCTCCTTCGGGCCGACCACGGAACCCTGGCGCTACTCTCTTCCGACCACCAGATGCTGGCCCGGCTCTATACCGCCGGGGTGTCCGCGGGGCCTGCGGGAGAGACCTTTCCCGTGGCCGGCAGTCCGTCGGAGTATGCGATCAAGACGGGGACGGCCTTTGTGACCGAAGATTTCGCGGGCGTGTCCGTTCCGGGATTTGACCCCGCTCCCTATCGCGCCTTCGGCCCCGTGGTCATCGTCCCGGTGCGCTCCGAGCAGGAGATCATCGGGGCCTTGGAGCTGGGGCGCAGCCGGGGCGGCGGGGCACGCGTGTTCACGGACGCCGACATCCGTCTGCTCGAGGGGATCGCGGAGATCGGGGGCACTGCCGTTCGCCGGGCCCGCCTGTTCCAAAACCTGGAGCAGTCGTACATGCAGATGGTCCTGGCCCTCGCGCGGACGATGGACGCGCGCGACACCTACACCGCCGGGCACAGCGAGCGGATCGCCGCGCTCGCGGAGACCGTGGCCAGGGCTTTGGGGAGCGCAGAGGAGGAGATTCAGGACGTCCGGTGGGGCGCGCTGCTCCACGACATCGGCAAGATCGGCGTGCCGGATGAGATCTTGAGGAAGCCCGGACCGCTCACCGAGGCGGAGCAGATCGTGATGCGGCAGCACCCGATCGTGGGGGAGGGAATCCTGGCCCCCACCGAGCGCATGCGCGGAGTGGCCAAGATCGTCCGCTACCACCAAGAGCGGTGGGACGGGTCCGGGTATCCCGACGGCCTCCGAGGGGAAGCGATCCCCCTCGGCGCCCGCATCCTGGCGGCGGTCGACGCCTACAGCGCGATCACGGACGATCGGCCGTACAAGAAGGCGCGGTCTCACGCGGAGGCGATGCTGGAGCTCCGCCGGGGCGCCGGTACGCGGTACGACCCCCACATCGTCGAGGTGTTTTGTCAGGTGGTGGGCTGGGCCAAGGACGGCAAGGAGCGCGTGTCGTGACGAAGGGGCCGTCGCACGGGCGGTCCCGCAAGACGCACGCGGGCGGCAGCGGGGAGCCTCGCGGCCCGCACGCGCCTGCGGCCGGTGGCGGGGTCGCGACGGAATCGGGGCAAGCCCTCGCCTTTCTGGCCCGCCTGGCGATGGAGTTCACGGCGGTCCTGAGCCTCCCCGATCTGCTAGAGCACGTGACCCGCGTGCTCCGCGAGGAGACGGGGTTCGACTCGTGCGCCGTCTCGCTGCTCGCCACGCAGGACACCGAGGATGTACTGATCGTGCGAGCCGCATCCGGGCTCCGCAAGATCATGAAGGGCGCCGTCCTCCCCCGCGGCCGGGGGCTCTCCTGGACGGTGATTGAATCGGGTCTCCCGCTGCTCGTGCCGGATATGGAGGCCGAGCCCCGGTGGTTTCTGAAGGACCCGCAGGTACGGTCCAGCATCTGGGCGCCGATGGTCGTGCAGCGGCGTGCGATCGGGGTGCTGAGCGCCTTTCGGAGCGCGGTCAACGCCTTCACGGAAGCCGATCTCGATCTGCTGACCGTCGTGGCGCGGTACCTCGCCGGCGCCGTCGAGGTGGCCCGCCTGCACGAGCAGCTCAAAGAGATCGCGGCGACCGATTCGTTGACCGGCCTGGCCAACCGCCGCACGTTTCTCGACCGGCTTCAATCCGAAATCTCGCGGACCCGCCGCGCGCGCTCAGAGCTCTCCATCGTGCTGCTCGACCTCAATCATTTCAAGACGGTCAACGACGTGCACGGCCACGCCGTCGGCGACCAGGTGCTCATCCGGGTCGCTGAGACGCTGAGCCAGACCGTGCGCCAGTCCGACGTCGCCGCCCGGTTCGGCGGGGACGAATTCATCCTGCTCCTCCCGGAGTCCACCCGGGCTGAGGCATCGCAGATCCTCGAGCGGCTGCGGGGGCTCTCGATCATGGTCCCGGATCGGGCGGGCAGCCGGGCGCGCGTCAACTTCTCCTGGGGGCTGGCCGTCTGGCCTCACGACGGCGAGGAGATCGAGCCGCTCCTCAAGGTCGCCGACCACAGACTCTACGCCATGAAGCGCGCCCGGGAGATTCCGGATCCCCGCCCGACGGGCCAGCCGCTGACCTCCGACTGACAGGCGATCGCGGCGCGCCGTACTTCCCACAGAACCGCAAGCAGGGGAGGGCTCTCCCGGCGTCGTAGACCAGCCTCGTGCGGCGGCAACTCGCTGGGTGCGGGGAACCGCGCAGAGACTGGGCCGCCGCCGGGGGTGGGCCATGGCGAAAGTGATCTTGGAGCAAGTGAGCAAACAGTTCGGCAACGTCCTCGCGGTCAACAACGTCACGCTCGACATCCCCGACCGGCAGTTCACGGTGCTGGTCGGGCCCTCGGGATGCGGGAAGACGACCTGCCTTCGGTTGGTTGCGGGGCTCGAAGAGGCGACGGCCGGCAACATCTATATCGGGGAGCGCCTCGTCAACGACGTCGCCCCGAAAGATCGCGACATCGCCATGGTGTTCCAGAACTACGCGCTGTACCCGCACATGACGGTGTACGACAACATGGCGTTCGGGCTGCGCCTCCGCAAGTATCCCCGCGCGGAGATCGACCGGAGGGTCAAGGAGGCCGCCGAGATGCTGGGGATCCAAGAGCTCCTGGCCCGCAAGCCCAAGCAGCTCTCAGGCGGGCAGCGGCAGCGGGTCGCCCTGGGCCGCGCCATCGTACGCGAACCGCAGGTCTTTCTCATGGATGAGCCGCTCTCCAACCTGGATGCCAAGCTCCGCGTGCAGACGCGCGCCGAGATCAAGAAGCTGCACGCGCGGCTGCAAACGACGACGATCTACGTCACCCACGACCAGGTCGAGGCCATGACGATGGGCGATCGGATCGTCGTCATGAAGGACGGGCTCGTTCAGCAGGTCGACAGCCCGCTGAACCTGTACGAGAAGCCCGCCAATCTGTTCGTCGCGGGGTTCATCGGGTCTCCCGCGATGAACTTCCTCGAGGCCAAACTGACCAAACAGGACGGCAAGGTGTTCGTCGACGGGGGCACGTTCCGGGCGGACGTCCCACAAGAGTATGTGTCTCAGCTGGCGGCCTGGGCCGGCCGGCCGATCATCTTCGGCATCCGTCCGGAGGACATCCACGACAAGGCGCTCCGCCCGGGCGCCAAGGACGAATCGGCCCTCAAGGCGGCCGTCGACGTCCACGAGCCGCTGGGGTCCGACATCATCCTCTACCTCACGGTCGGGGAGCACAGCATCGTCGCCCGGGTGGACGCCCGAAGCCAGGCGCGGATGGGGCAGAACACCGAGGTGGTCCTGGACATGAAGAAGATGCACGTCTTCAATCCCGAGACGCACGAGGCGGTGCTCTAAGTCCCGGCGCCAACACCGCGCACACGCGGGCCCCGGGACGTTGTCCCGGGGCCCGTGGTTTTCTGGGAAAGTTGCTTATCTCCCCGATGGTCACCTGCCAAACCCCGAGGGTGGGAGAGACCGAGTCGTCATCTGCGCGAGACAATCAGTAGAGCGTTCCGGCTATTTCTGCGCATCACCCGCGTCCTTCCCGCTGCCATTATTGGCGTCGGTGACCGCGGCGTCCACGAGTTCCGGTTGAGCCGGTGCCACTGATGCCGGTGCCACTGATGTTGGTCCCTGAACTGGTTGAACTGCGGCTGCGGGTGCGGGTGTGGCAACCGGGTCTGTGACCTGCTGGAGAATGCTTGGCAAAAGGCCACTGCCGTTGGTTGTCGCTCCCGTAGGGAGGACATTCGCGATCGCCGGAGACTGCGCAAGTTGCAAGAGTTGGTTGATGCCCATCGATTGGCCCAGGGGTCCCGAAGCGGCCTGCGGCCGTGGCGCGGGCGAAGCGGCGGGGTGCGTGTATGCCCGTGCGCGGGACGACGATGGTGTGGAACCCACGCGAGGGGCGAGTGTCGCGGGCGCCACCGGCGTTGCCACGACCGACTCCAAGGATGCCGGGGCCGAAGCAGATCTGTCCTGAATCACTTCTACGGGCGAGGGGGCGGCCGCTCGATGTTTCATCCCGAGCGCGCCCTGGCCGCCGAGCACCGCGCTCCCGGCCAAGGCGAGCATCGTGACTGCACCGAATCCCACCGCGACTGACCGTACCATGAGTGTCCCCCTTTCCTGATCACTGTCCGGTCCGTGTCTGCCGTCGATTTCGAGGACCTTCCATATCTGTCTTTGACGCAGAATACGCGCTCGAAACTATTTTGCGATGAAGATCTCACGAATGTGTTGTGAAGAGCCTGTGAAGCTACCCTGCGAAGCGGACGCGCACACGCGGGCCCCGGGACGTTGTCCCGGGGCCCGCAACGTTCTGCTGAGCCGGCGCCTCGGCGGCTACGGCGTCTTCTGCGGTGCGGGAGCGCGTCCCCCATCCACGAACGGCTGGAGCAGCTTGGTGAACTCCATCGGAAAGATGAACTTGGTCGCGGGGCCGGCCCCGAGCGCCTTGAGGGCCTCGAGGTACTGCAGGCTCATCGTGTTTGTGTCGACGGTCCTGGCGACCTCGAAGATCTTGCCCAGGGCCAGCGAGAAGCCCTCCGCTCGAAGGATCGCGGCCTGGCGGTCGCCCTCAGCCTTGAGGATCGCGGCCTGCTTCTCGCCTTCGGCGATCGTGATCGCGGCCTGCTTCTTCCCGTCGGCCTCGGTCACGAGCGCGCGCCGGCTCCGCTCGGCGGACATCTGCCGCGTCATCGCTTCCTGGACGTCCTTCGGAGGCGTGATCTCGCGGATTTCGACGGTGGTCACCTTTACGCCCCACCGTTCCGTGGCCTCATCGAGTTTGGCGCGGAGGACCTGGTTGATCTGATCGCGTTTGGCGAGGACCTCGTCGAGGCTGATATCCCCGATCACGGCCCGCAGCCCGGTGGTCGCGATGCCCTGTGCCGCCCCGGCGAAGTTGCCGACCTGAATGACACTGAGTTGCGGATCGACGACTTTGTAGTAGATGAGAAAGTCAATGGAGATGGGCGCATTGTCCTTGGTGATGCACGTCTGCGCCGGGATCTCGAGGAAGATTTCGCGGAGGTCCACCCACACGGCTTTGTCGACCATGGGGATGAGGTACACTACGCCCGGTCCCTTGGGGCCGAAGCTCCGGCCCAAGCGAAAGACGACCAGGCGCTGGTATTCTCGGACGATCTTGACGCCGTTCCACAGCAAGAGCGCCACGATGATGATCACGGCCAGGGCGAACCACATGGTGATCCCTCCTATTCCTTCCGAGGCTTCGCCCCGATTCCACACCCCCCCTGCCGGTCATTCGTGGTCCGAGACGTCATGGCTGCGGTGCCATCCGTTGCGGAGGAAAGGGTTGAATCCGGCGCCGAACCTGGCATGCGGGACCACGACGAACGAAAGCGAGGCGAGCGCATGGCGTGGCAGCTCAGCCAGCAGGAGTTGCACCAGCGGCAGCGCCGGGTCCGCGACGAGCTCGGCCGCCGCGGCTTGGCGGGATTGTGCCTGTTCAGCCCGACGCACGTGTATTATCTGACGGGCTTCTCGTTCATCCAGACCGAGCGGCCGATCGGTCTGGCATTCCCGCGAAACGGGCGCAGCCTGCTCTTCGTACCCCGGCTGGAAGAAGAGCATGCGCACGAGCACGCGCGCGTGGACGTGGTGGAAGCGTACGCCGAGTATCCCGGGCGGGTCCACCCGATGCAGCGGTTCGCGGAGATCTGCCGTGACGCGGGGCTCGGCGCGGGCGGGGTGGGCGCGGACAGCGACGGCTACGGCGGCGGATACGGATACCAGGGACCCAAGCTGAGCGAGTTGCTCCGCGACGCGACGATTACCCCGGCCCGTTCCCTGATGGAAGAGCTGATCATGATCAAGTCTCCCGAGGAGATCGCGTTCATCCGAGAGAGCGCGAAGTGGGGGAACCTGGCCCACACGCTGCTGCAGCAATACACGCGCCCGGGTCTGAACGAGACCGAGGTGAGCGCCCGCGCCTCAATCGAGGCGACGCAGGCAATGATCCGCACCCTGGGTCCGACCTACCGCCCGCTTTCCTGGACCCGCTCCGGCGCCCACGCAGGGTACCGCGGCCAGATCGGGAAAGATTCCGCGATCCCCCACTCGCTGACCACCAACGCCGTATTCAGCGCGGGGGATGTGCTGGTGACCGGGGCGGGGGCGTCGATGGGAGGGTACGGGAGCGAGCTTGAGCGGACGATGATTATCGGAAAGCCCGACGACCGCCAGAAGCGGTACTTCGAGCTGATGCTGGGAGCGCAGGACACCGCGTTCGCGGCGATCCGCCCGGGCGCGCGGGGCAGCGACGTGGACCAAGCAGTGATGCGATACTTCGAGTCCCACGACTTGATGACGCATTGGCGCCACCACACGGGGCATGCGCTCGGCATGGGGATTCACGAGGCACCGTTCTTCGACATCGGCGATCCGACGCCGATTCAAGCGGGCATGGTGTTCAGCGTCGAACCTGGGATCTATATCCCCGGGTACGCCGGGTTCCGCCATTCGGACACCGTCGTGGTGACCGACGACGGCATCGAATTCTTGACCTACTACCCGCGGGCGCTCCAGGACCTCATCATCCCGGCCTGACGGGTGACGGGTGAGCGGCGGCGCTCCGGGCGATCGCGTTGGGGCGATGCGTCTCCCCGCGCTCGCGGTCGACCTCGGCGGGACCAAGCTCCTCGTCGGCCTGGTGGATCATCACGGACGTGTATTGGCCCGACAGCGCATCGCGACGCCGCCTGGGGGACCGGCGGCGGTGGCTCGCGCGATCCGGGCCCTCGCCCGCTCGCTTCGGGCGGACGCGGGTCCGGTGGGTGGGACTATCGCCGGTGCGGGCGTGGCGGTGGCCGGACCCACCGACCACGAGCGCGGCGTGATCTACGATCCGCCGAACCTCGCAGGGTGGGGACGGGAGACGTCCTTTGGGCCGCTCCTTGCGCGCGAACTCGAGGGGACGGTTCAGATCGAGAACGACGCCAACGCGGCGGCGCTCGGAGAGGCGTGGGTCGGGGCGGGGCGCGGCGTGCCCGACCTCGTGTACATCACCGTCTCGACCGGCATCGGAGGCGGGCTCATCCTTGGCGGGCGGCTGCACCGGGGAGCCAACGGGACGGCGGGAGAGATCGGGCATGTCGTCGTCGATCCGGATGGGCCGTTGTGTCACTGCGGAAATCGCGGGTGTCTGGAGGCGCTCGCATCGGGGACCGCGCTCGCGAGACAGGCCCGAGACGCGGTCGGACGTGGGGCGCCGACATCGTTACAGGCGCTCGCCGCGCATCCCGGCGAGCTCACGGCCGCGACCATCGCCGCCGCCGCGCGCGCGGGGGATGCACTCGCCGTGCGCCTCTACCGCGAGGCCGGCACGCGCATCGGGGTTGCGCTGGGTAACCTGGTCGCGCTCCTCAACCCGAAGATGATCATTGTGGGCGGCGGGGTCAGCAACGCCGGCGACCTGCTGTTCCGCCCCCTTCGCGACGCGATTCGCACGCGCGTCTACCCGCGGCCGGCGCTAGAGGTCGTGGTGGTGGCCCCCGCGGCCCTGGGAGACGACGTCGGCATCATCGGTGCGGCTGCGCTCGTCTACTCGAGAGCCGCGGACCGGGCGTAGGGTCAGCGGAGGTCCGGGCTCAACCGGTCCCGCAGCCAGTCGCCGACGAGGTTGAAGCCCATGACGGTGAGCATGATCGCCACTCCGGGGAACGTGGAATCCCACCAGGCCGTCTGGATGTAGTTCCGGCTGTCGGCGAGCATGCCGCCCCATGAGGGGATGGTCGGATCGACCCCGAGCCCGAGGAACGTCAGCGACGCCTCGAGGAGGATGTTGTTGGCGATGCTCAACGTAGCGAGCACCATCACCGCGCCGAGGGCGTTCGGGAGGACGTGCCGCCAGATGATGCGCCGGTCCGCCACCCCGATCGCCCTGGCCGCCAGGATATAATCGGTTTCGCGGACCGCGAGGGTCTCGCTGCGGACAACCCTTGCATACTGAGCCCACTGTGTGGCCGCCAGGACAAAGATGATCCGGTTGAGCCCCGGGCCCAGGACGACGATCACGACGATCGCGAAGAGGATGAAAGGGAAACTGAGCTGCAGGTCCGCGACCCGCATCACCACCTCATCGAACCACCCGCCGTAAAATCCGCTCAGCAGACCGAGCGCGGTGCCGGCGAGCGACGACAGCAGCACCGAGAGGAGGCCAACCTCGAGAGAAATCCGCGCCCCGTAGATGATCCGGCTGAGCATGTCGCGGCCGATCGCGTCGGTCCCGAGGAGGTAGGGGGAACCCGGCGTGAGCCAGGCGGGCGGGGTGAGACGGGCTCGAAGGTCTGCAGCAAGCGGGCTGTGGGGAGCCAGAAGAGGCGCCCCGATCGCAGCCGCGGTGGCCAGCACCACGAGGACGAGGCCGACCCCCAATCCCCACCTCCGGCCGGCGATGCCGCGCCGCCACGCCAACAACCCCGCCGTGGCTCCCGCTGGGGCGGCAAGTTGCATGCTCATACGCCCACGCGGACCCGCGGGTTCAGCAGCCCGTAGCTGATGTCCACAAGCAGGTTGATAAGAATCACCCCACAGGCGAGGACAACGACGATCCCCTGAACCACCGGGTAGTCGCGCGTGACGACCGCTGACACCGCCAGCTGGCCGATCCCCGGCCAGGCGTAGACGGTTTCGAGGATGACGATCCCCCCGAGCAGCGCGCCGAACTGCAGCCCGACGAAAGTGACGACCGGGAGGAGAGCGTTCCGCAGCGCGTGCCGGCCGATCACGACGCGCTCGCGGAGGCCCTTCGCCCGCGCCGTGCGGACGTACGGCTGCCCCAGCGTGTCCAGGAGGCTGGCACGAACCAGGCGTACGAGCGTGCTGGCGAGGACGATGCCGAGCGTGACACTGGGGAGGATCAGAGACTCCGGTCCGCTGTAGCCGGAAGGCGGGAGCCAGCGAAGGCGCACCGCGACGATGAGGATCAACATGATCCCGAGCCAGAAGTTCGGAAACGACAATCCGAGCAGGCTCCCGACCCGGATCAGGACGTCGGCGAGCGCGTTGCGGTGCGTCGCGGCGTACGTGCCCAGCGGGAACGCGGCGAGCAGCGCGACCACCATCCCCCCGGTGGCCAGCGCCAGGGTGGCCGGGGTCCGTTCTGCGATCAACGCGACCACGGGCTGCCCGCTGCGAAACGAGGTCCCGAGATTGCCCCGCAGGGCGTCGGCGACAAACGCCCCGTACTGCGTAAGGAACGGTCGGTTGGTCCCAAGCGCCCGCTGAATGCGGGCGATATCCTCGGCGCTCGGCGGGGTCCCTCCCTCGAACTGAGCGACCGCGGGGTCACCCGTCAGCCGCACCCCAAAGGCAACGAAGAGGGTGATCGCCGCAAGGACGGCGAGCGCGCCCCCCGTTCTGGCGGCGATGTACCGAAGCACGAAGGGCTACTGGACGTCGATCGAGAGCAGCCGAACCCGGTCGTCCGGCGGCGCCACAAACCCCCGGACCCGCTTGTTGATGCCCCAGAGGTTCACCGTCTGCCACAGCGGGAAGTCAATCGCCAGGTCGTACAAACGGTGGTCGAGCGCGAAGAACGCCTTCCGGCGGGCTCCCTGGTCGTTGGTCGTCCGCTCCTGCGTCAAGTAGCGCTCCACCTCGGAATCGCTGAAAACCGGGTTCCAGTATTCCCCCTTGTGATAGAGCAGGTAGGCGGTGTTGTCGAAGTCGAGCGTCCATCCGCCCCAACCGAACTCGTAGATGGGCCCCGTCTTGGCGTGCGGGAGGATGTCGCTGAAATAGGTGACCTGCTCGAACGGCTGGAGCACGAGCTTGAGCCCGACGGCCTGCAGGTAGCTGCCCATCGCCTGCGCCGCTTCGCGAAAATCCGCATTGTTGCTGGGGAAGCTCAACGTGACTTCCGTGCCCGGTTTGATCCCGGCCTCCGCCAGAAGCTGCTTCGCCTGGTTGGGATCGTAGGGATAGGGTTTCATCGACGCATCGTTGCCGAACGAGAGCGGGCTCTGGAACGTTGAGACGCGGTGACCGTAGCCCTGCAGGATCGTGCTGATGATCGTCTGCACGTCGATCGAGGCGATCACGGCCTTCCGGAAGCGGACGTCGCCCGCGGGCGGCTTCGACGGGTCGAAGCGGATCTCGATAACCGTAGGGCTGCCGACCGGCATGAGCGTGAGATTCGCATCCTTCTTCACCACCTCGGCCTGACTCACCGGGATCCCTTGGGCGATGTCCGCGCGCCCGGCCTGGAGCTCCGCCACCCGGGTCGCGGCCTCCGGCACGAACCGGTAGGTGACCGCGGAGACATGAGGCGCCCCGTTCCAGTAGTCCCGGTTGACCGCCAGAGTGAGGTGATCGTCCTTCCGGTATTCGACAAACTTGAAGGGGCCTGTGCCGACAGGGTTGCTTCCGAAGTAGGCGCTTCCGTGCTCCTGGATGTACTTGGGCGGGACGATCATCGCCCCGTATCCGGCGAGCTTCGTGACGATCACGGGATCCTCGGTCTTCATGACGAAGTTGACCGTGAAGGGGTCGACAACCTGGACGTGATCGATCGACTTGTAGTTGCCCTGCTGGGGCCCCTTGGCGCCCTCCGGCCCGAGGAGGCGATCGAAGGTGAACTTCACGGCGTCGGCGTCGACCGGCTCGCCGTTGTGAAACTTCACGCCCTTGCGGAGCTTGAACTGCAAGACGTCGGGGCGGATCCACATCCAACTCGTCGCCAGTCCCGGCCGCAGGACGAGGTCCGGGCCCCGGTCCAGCAGGCCATCAAAGAGGTTCGACCCCACCATTCCCCACGAGAGCAGGAACGTCGCGATCGGGTCCCAGGTCTGCGGATCCTGGGCCTGCACGATCACGAGCGATCGGCCCCGGGAGTGGGCGGGTGACTGCGCCCCCGCCGGCCCGCCGCCCAGCATTGCTGTCATCACCGCGCAGAGCGCGACCGCAAGCCCGACTCTCACGGCGCCGTGTGCTCTAGACGTCATCGCACTCCCCCCTCTACGAGCTGATCTGGATAATGGCAACGCCATACTGCGTGGCGCGCTGTTCGGTGTGCGCCTACTCTGTGGGAAGGCCGACCCGCTGTCGGGAGGGCGCTGCTCGCCCATCGCTAAGGGATGCCACGACCTCGACGATCACCTCGAGGATTGCGCGGACTCCGCGGAGCATGGTGTCTAGTCCCATCGACGGGCCGGGCCGGTCCTCGCGCGCCACCTGCTCCGGCAGCAGCGGGACGTGCACGAACCCTACGGGGGTCGAGGGGACGGTCGCGGAGAGATAATGAAGCGCCGTGAAGAAGACTTCGTTGCAGAGGAACGTCCCCGCGGAGTTTGAGAGCCGGCACGGCACTCCCGCCGTCCGAACCCGATCGCGAATCGCCGTCACCGGGAGGGTCGCGAAGTAGGCGGCCGGTGCGCCTGGGATGACCGGTTCCCCGGTCGCACGGTAGCCTGCGTTGTCCGGGATAGGGTAGTCGCGGATGTTGGCGGCCAACCGCTCGATCCTGAGCGCGGTCTGCCGGGGGCCGCCCTGGCCGAAACACACCACCGCCGCCGGGTGACAACGTTCGATCAACTGGGTGACGCGCTCGCCGGCAAGGGCGCGGACGACCGGGAGGATGCCGGTCCGGACCATGATGCCCGCGATCTCCCGATCCGTCAAGGCAGCGGCGATCTGCGCGCTTGGGTTCACCGGGTGTCCCCCGAACGGGTCAAATCCCGTCACGAGGACTGACTGTGCCACGATCTAATGGACTTCGTGTTACCGTCTGGGGATCCTCCCGTTGGCGCGGGAGGGGCGTGCCCGACTACGCGGTGATCCCCAACGATCGCCACAGATACAGCGCTCCGTAGCTCCGCCACCCCTTCCAGTGCTCGGCCAGCGCGCGCATCTCGTCTTCCCTTGGACGGTCTTTCCGCCCCAGGACCCGCTGAACCGCCACGGCGAGTCCGAGGTCACCGGCGGGAAAGACATCGGGGCGGCCCAGTCCCCGCATCAGCACGATTTCTGCGGTCCACCGGCCGACCCCGGGAATCTCCATCAACCTCGCGATCACCGCCTCATCATCGAGCGCATCAAAGAGCGCGGGGTCCAAGGCTCCAGCTGCCGCCCGCGCGGCGATCTCCAGGACATAGCGCGCCTTCTGGCGGCTCAGGCCCAGCGCGCGCAGGGCGGGGGAGCGCGTGGCCAGCAATCGCCGGGGAGACGGGTAGGCCATGTACGTGATCCCGTCGCTCGTGATTCGGTCGCCCAGGGCCGCGTTCATACGGCGGCGGATCGATTCGGCAGACGCCACGCTGACCTGCTGGTTCACGACGGCGATGAGCAGGGCCTCGTAGGGATCGGGGGTCCGGATCATGCGCAGGCCCCGGCAGGGTCCCAAGAGCGGCGCCATCACCGGATCGCTCTTGAAGACGCGATAGCAGCGCTGCAGGTCGTCACCGAGGCTCCATACGGTGGCCGCGAGCCGCCGGAGGGCGGGCGCCGCGGCCGGATCCTTCCCCCCGCGCCGTCTCCCGTCTGCCGCTGCGCCCGCAACCGCGACCCGGAGCTTCATGCCCGCGGCCTTCGGGAAGCCAAACTCCACCACCGTCGGGCACCCGTCCAGGTGGACCAGCCGGCGGACGCGGCGCGCATCCATGAAATGGTAGGGGGTTCGCAGTGAGGAGTTCTTGAGGAACGACAGCGTGCGAGTAACGTGAAACAGCCGCGGGAGCGGGAGACTGATCATCAGAGCCGTCTATACCGATGGGGTGTGGTCGGCACGGATCCCGAGATGCTTGCGGAATCCTCTCCGGCCGCTTGCCGTGACCACCACGATCCGGGTGCCGGGCTTGTGTATCGCCCATCCCTGTTCCAAGGACCGGGCCCACAGCGCCGCCCCGAGTGCGCCGCCCAGGTGCGGCCTCCGTTCAGTCCAGTCACCGCAGGCCGTCGCGAACTGGCGTCGCTCCTTGCGTACATCATCGAGCTCGATTCCCAGACGACCAAACACCTCCGCACCCGCGGGCCCGAGGTTCAGCGGGCCCCGGTACCGCTTGTCGGGCTGCGCAATCGCGCGGCGCGCCACGAGGGAATCGAAGATCGCCACGCCGAGGCGGCCCGCCAGGTGATCGTAGCAGGTGCGCGCCCTGGCCAGCGAGGGCGACTGCTCGAGTCTCGTGGGGCTGCGCCCTGCAATGACGATCAGGGATTCCACCAACTGTCCCACCGATGCATTCGAGATCTCGTAGAGCCGCTGCCGCCCCAGCCGCGTTGCGTTGACCAGCCCGCGGTCCCTCAACACGGCCAGGTGATTGGAGACCTTGGACTGAGTCCCCCCGTTGAGCAGCACAAGCTCCGAGACCGCCGCCGGGCCCGCCATCAGCCGCTCCAAGATGGCGAGCCGGACCGGATCGGCGAGCGCCTGCGCCATCGTCACCACGGTGCTTCCTGCCGGCATAGATCTCCACGTCATATATCAGACTTACATGTTATATTAGTGTACCGCGTCCATCCGCGTCAAGGTCGCCCTCAGCCCGTCGGCAGCGGGAGCGGTCGAAGCGGCACGGGTGAGGACTGGACAATCGACGTCGTGGTCTGCCCGAGGATGAGGAAGCGATCGAGAATCTCCTCGATCTGGTCCACCTCGGCGACGTGGAGTTTGAGCAAGAAGCAGTCCTCGCCGGTGATCCTGTGGCATTCAACGACCTCCGGCGTTCGCCGCGCCAGTTCAACGACGTTCGCCAGCTGTCCGGGCGTGGGTCGGATGCGGACGTACGCGGCCAGCGGGAGTCCCAGCGCCTTCGGATCGACGTTCACCCGGTAGCCGGTGATGACGCCGCCCTCCTCCAGGCGCCTCACCCGCTCCGTAATCGCGGGCGCGGACATTCTGACACGCCGCGCGAGTGCGGACATGGTCAAGCGCGGATCGAGTTGTAGTTCGCGCAGCAGGCGGACGTTCACGTCGTCCAGCAATGGACTTACATGTGCAAAAGTGATCCGCCGTCGTTGCCGCTGTTTTCCAGGCATCTTCGCCATAGTACTTCAATACTACCATGGACGCCGGCCGCCTTGGCTGCAAACATAAGGATCGTGAGGGGAAACATCCGGGGCGGCGACCGGCCAACGCGGGCGCACGCAGGGCGCGCTGCCGCGGCGGGCGCCATCCCGCCCCAGGCATTCTTTCTGGTGAGCGCCTTGTTCCATTATCTGGGGCCATCGTTCGCGGTGCTGCTGTTCCGCCACATCGCCGTGTTCGGCGTCGTCTGGCTGCGGATCGCCAGCGCAGGGGCGATTTTTGTGATGTGGCGGCGGCCGTGGCGGTTCTGGCACCGGCTTCAGCCGCCACAGCGGCAGACGCTGATGGCCCTGGGTGCCGTCCTCGCCGGCATGAACACGTGTTTTTACCTGGCCATTGATCGGCTGCCGCTCGGGACGGTCGGGGCCATCGAGTTCCTCGGCCCGATCGGCCTTGCGGCCGCGGGCGCCCGGACCGGCCGCAACCTCGTCGCGCTGGCCCTTGCCGCGGGCGGTGTATACCTGCTCGCGGATATCCGCATCGCCGGTGAGCCGTTCGGTTTCGTGTTTGCCTTCGCCAACTGCGCCTTGTTCGTCATGTATGTCATCCTCGGTCACCGGCTGGCCCAGGACGGCGGCACTGCTGGGATCGACCGGCTTGGCGCGGCGATGCTCATCGCCCTGGTGGCCAGCACGCCCTTCGGCCTCGTCGACGCTGTGCCCGCATTCCTGCACCCCCCGCTGCTCCTGGCCGGCATCGGGGTTGGGGTTAGCTCCTCCGTAATTCCCTACGTGTGTGACCAGCTGGCGATGTCTCGGCTGCCGCGCGCGACGTTCGCCCTCATGCTCGCACTCCTCCCGGCCACCGCGACTGCCGTTGGGGTCCTCGTGCTCCGCCAGTTCCCCACTGCGATCGAGCTTGTCGGCGTGGTGCTTGTCGTGGCCGGCGTCGCCGTACACAGAAGTCCCTCATAACCCATCCGAAGACACCGAGGGTCCGGTGGGACGTGGGTCGGCCGGGCAGACCGCTCGAGACCGGCTAGGCCCGGAGCGCGCTCAGGTCTATGCGGCGCTGCACGAAGTTGACGTACACTTCGCCGCGCCTGAAGAACGCGTTGTCGAGCGCTTCTTGATGGAACGGGATCGTTGTCTGGATCCCGGCGATTTCAAACTCGCCGAGCGCCCGCTGCATCCGGACGATCGCTTCGTCGCGATGCTGCCCCCAGGCGATGACCTTAGCGATGAGGGAATCGTAATGCGGAGGGACGGCGTAGCCGGCGAAGGCGTGGGTGTCCACGCGGATCCCGGGTCCGCCGGGCGGGACGAATGCCGTGATCAGCCCCGGGCTGGGCAAAAATCCCCGCGCCGGATCCTCGGCGTTTACGCGGCACTCGATGGCATGCCCCCGCGCCTCGACCTCGCGGGGGATCGTGAGGCGCTCCCCCGCGGCGATCCGGATCTGCTCTTTCACCAGGTCGACCCCGGTGACCATTTCGGTGACGCCGTGCTCAACCTGGATCCGCGTGTTCATCTCAACGAAATAGAACCGCTCGCTCTGGTCCACGAGGAACTCGACCGTTCCCGCGTTCGTGTACGCGACCGCCTCTGCGACACGGGCGGCCGCCCGGGCCAGCGCCCGGCGCAGTTTGGACGTGACGCCCGGGGACGGCGACTCCTCGATGAGTTTCTGATGCCGGCGCTGCACGGAGCAGTCGCGCTCGCCCAGCGTCGAGATGGTGCCGCGGTGGTCGGCGAGGATCTGCACTTCGATGTGGCGCGGCTCTTCGAGATACTTCTCGATGTAGACCTCGCCGTTCCCGAACGCCGCCTCGGCTTCCGCGTGGGCTTCGTTAAGTCCCCGGCGCAAGTCGTCGCGGTTGTGCACCACCCGCATTCCCCTGCCGCCACCGCCGCCCGCCGCCTTGATGATGAGCGGATAACCGAGGTGTCTGGCGGCGACGGTCGCCTCCCCCTCGTCGCGGACGGGGCCGTCGCTGCCCGGCACGATCTCCACACCGGCTTTGCGGACCATCGCCCGCGCGGCCGATTTATCGCCCATTTTCCCGATCGCCTCGGGTGACGGCCCGATGAACGTAATCCCGATGTCGCGGCAGACTTCTGCGAAGTGAGGGTTCTCCGCGAGGAAACCGTACCCGGGATGGATCGCGTCGACGCCCAGCAGTTCGGCCGTGCTCATGATGCTGGGGATGTTGAGGTAGCTGTCCCGGGCGGGCGCGGGCCCGATGCAGAAGGCTTCATCGGCGAGCCGGACGTGCAGCGATCCGCGGTCGGCGTCCGAGTATACGGCCGCGGTTCGCACGCCTAATTCGCGGCAGGCGCGGATGACCCTGACCGCGATCTCCCCTCGGTTCGCGATGAGTACTTTGGAAAACATCAGCCCGATATCCTAAGGGTTGTTGGAATCCTTGGCCGCTCCACGAAGACGGGACACATGTTCGCTGCCCATACGGCGGCTACCCTGCAGCGACTCCCGACACGTTCTGGCACAGCGGGGCGTGCGGGTGGGTGGGGAAACGAAAGGCGCGATGCGGACGTTTGGAATGACAAACGGGTCCTCCGGGGAGGGCGTCGATGAAGCTGCAACGCGTCGTGGTACTCCTGTCCGTGACGATGGCCGTGAGCCTGTGTGGACATGCGGTCGCCGCCGCTCCCGCCGCAGGGATGGTGGGGGTTGTCGATTTCTATGCCCCGACCCCGCTTGGTGCATTCGGCTTCGCGCCCGAGCAGTTCGCGGCCGACGACCTCACCGCGTTGCTCAGCGGAGCGGGGGCCGGTCGGCTCACCATCGTGTCGCGCGAATCGATCGAACGCGCCGAGGCGTCCTTGGGCTGGCAAGGCGCAGACATTCTTCGTTTCGACAGGCTGGGGGCTCTGGCCCGGGCCGTGGGCGCGAACGCGCTGATCGTGGGACGGATTCCCCTCCTCGACAATCTCGAAGGCGGAAGGACCCCACCCGAGGCGAGCGTCTATACCACCCTATGGCTTCAGGTCTTCGATGTGGCGCGGGGGCGGTTCGTGGCGGAGACCCGACAGTCGGCGTTTGTGGTCGCCGGGATCCAGCGCGACCTGCGCACGAAACAGGTCCTGCACGACGCCCTGGTACGTGCCGTTCCACCCCTGGTCGACGCCCTGAATACGGGATCTCCCTAACGGCTGTTAGGCGGGTTCGACAAGGAACAAGGGTTGCCCGTACTCAACGGGCGCGCCGTTGTCGACGAGCACCTGGGCGATGCGACCGTCGACCTCGCTCGTGATCTCATTGAACAACTTCATCGCCTCGAGGACGCATACGGTCTGTCCGACGCGGACCTGGTCGCCCTCGTTGACGAAGGCGGGGGCATCGGGTTTAGGGGACCGGTAGAACGTCCCGACCATCGGCGCGATGATCGGCACGAGGCGGCCGTGGGGCTCGGCGCGCGCGCCGTCCGGATGGGGGATCTCAACCGCCGTCCGGTCCGCCGAGTTTCGGGTGGCCTTCTTGATCCGCACCTTGACGTGTGGGGCGTCGACGTCGAGCTCGGTGATGTCGGCTTCCGTCGCGAGTCGGATCAACGCCCGGATCTCCTCGAGGTCCAGCCTCCGCTCTTGGCTCATCCCGTTGGCCCCCTCTCGCCTGTGCGCGATCCCCGCACCGCCGGCCGCGGCGCGCCTACCCGGGCGTGTGGTGCTCGCGTGGGGACTGGTCCGAAACCTGGCTGAGGTCGCGGAGACGGCCGATCCGACGGTACTTCTCGTACCGCGTGCGGAGCAGCGTCTCCACCGGCCGGGCGGCCAGCGTGATCAGATGCCGGCGGATCGCGGACGCGACGGCGGCCACTGCCTGGTCGGGGTGCCGGTGGGCGCCTCCATCGGGTTCCGGGACGATCTCGTCGACGATGCCGAACCCGACGAGGTCGCGCGCGGTCAGGCGGAGGGCTCGGGCGGCTTCCCGGCTTCGCGAGCCGTCCCGCCACAGGATCGCCGCGCAGCCCTCCGGGGAGATCACAGAGTACACGGCTCGCTCCAGCATGAGGACGATATCCCCCACGCCAATGGCGAGCGCCCCGCCGCTGCCGCCTTCGCCGGTGATCACCGCGATGGTCGGGGTACGAAGCCGCGCCATCTCGATGAGTGCAGTAGCGATCGCCTCGCTTTGCCCCCGTTCCTCGGCTTCTCTCCCAGGGAACGCGCCTGGGGTGTCGATCAGCGTGACGACCGGCGCGCGGAGTTTCGCGGCCAGGTGCATGATGCGCACGGCCTTCCGGTACCCTTCCGGGTTCGGCATCCCGAAGTTCCGGGCGATGTTTTCCCGCGTGTCGCGGCCCTTGGCGTGACCGATCACCGCCGTGGTGCGTCCGTCGACGTCGCCCAGCCCGCCCACGATCGCCGGGTCGTCGCGGAAGACCCGGTCGCCGTGGAGCTCGACAAAGTCGGTCGTGAGCCCGGCCATGTAGTCGCCGATCTTCGGCCGCTCCGGGTGGCGGGCGATCTGGACGGTCTGCCAGGGTGTGGGGTCGCGGGCGATGGCGTCCCCCAGCGCCTCCGCACGCTGCTCAAGGACGCCGATCTGGCGGGTGAGGTCGAGCCCCTGGTTGCTCTGCGTGATGCGTTTGAGTTCAGCGATCTCGCGCTCGACGCCCTCGAGCTCGCGCTCGAGGCGCTCGCCGGCCGCCTCGCTCGTGAACGCCGGGCCGGCCAGGTCAGAGGGGACGGCCATTATCGGTGGCGACGGCGCTCGGAGATTGGGGCAGGACGGCCTCCGGTGCGGGGGCCTCCGGGGCTCCGAACAACCGGAGGAACCGTCCGAGCGAGGGGCGGAGGTCGCCCCTCAGCACGATCGCATCGATCAAGCCGTGCTCGAGCAGGAACTCCGCGGTTTGGAACCCCTCCGGCAGTTTCTGCTTGATGGTCTGTGCGATCACGCGGCGCCCGGCGAAACCGATCAGCGCTCCCGGCTCGGCCAGGATGACATCGCCCTGGAAGGCGAAGCTCGCCGCCACCCCGCCCGTTGTGGGGTCACACAGGACGGAGATGAACGGCACCCCGGCGTCCGACAGCCGGCCGAGCGCGACGCTCGTCTTGGCCATCTGCAGCAACGAGAGCGCGCCTTCCTGCATCCGTGCGCCCCCGGACGCTGAGAAGATGATGAGCGGGTTTCCGAGCGACGCCGCCCGTTCGGCGCTGCGGGCCACCTTCTCTCCCACGACCGCGCCCATGCTGCCCCCGAGGAATCCGAACTCCATCGCTCCCACCACCGCCCGCCGGCCCTCGATCGCGCCGGTTCCGGTGATGATGGCTTCGGGCAACCCGGTTCGGCGCTGGGCGTCGTCGATCCGGGCAGGGTAGGGCCTCTCGTCGATGAACTCCAGTGGATCCTCCGGGACGAGCCCTTCGTCGTGCTCCACGAAGGTCCCCTCATCGAGGACCATCGCCAGACGGTCGGCGGCAGAGAGCCGGTGGTGGTAGCTGCAGCGGGGACACACCCGGAAGTTGCGTTCGAGTTCCTTGCGGTAGACGAGGGCGGCGCACCGGGGACACTTGGTCCACAGCCCGGCCGGGACGTCCCGGCGTTCCACGGAAGCATACTTCGGCCGTCGGATCCAGTTCAGCACCGAAGGGACGCTCCATTCTCGCAGCCGCGGAGACTCAATCGCACCGATTATACCGTAGGCGTCCTCGTGCGGCAAACGATCCATGATCGGCCGCCGCGTCGTGGTCGCGCGGAGTCGAGGGGAGGCGGGCGTGGGTGGCCGAAGCGGGTGGGAATTGGGGACAAGGATGACAAAAGGTGGATGCTATAATAGGTAAGGCCAGACGAAAGACAAGGAGGGATCGTGTCATGGCTATGCAGACACCGAGCGCGCCGCCGCGCCGCCGCGGTCCAGGGTACCTCGCCGGGACACTCGCGATTTTGGTGGTCGTGGCGGTCGGAGCCCTGCTCGGCACCCTCGTGCTGCCTCAATATCTGGGGCTGCATCCGGTCTTTTCGGCGCAGCCGGTCCGGTCCGCACCGGCGCCCGCCGCGCCGTTGACCCCCGCGCCGCCCGTGTCCGTGAGCGGGACGGTGCGCGTCGCGCCCGAGGAGTCGGTGATCATCAACGTGGTCAAGCAAGTCCGCCCGGCCGTCGTCAACATCGATACGGAGTCGCAGGTCCAGACGATGTACGGGGTGTTCCCTCAGCAGGGCGCGGGATCCGGCGTGATCGTCCGCCCGGATGGCTACATCGTCACAAACAACCACGTCGTGCAGGGCGCGACGACGATCAAGGTGACGCTGATCGGGGGCAAGACGCTGACCGGCCGGATCGTCGGGCGCGACCCGCTGGCCGACCTGGCCGTCATCAAGGTGGACTCCAAAGATCCGCTCCCGGCGGCGCGGTTGGACAGCAGTAGCGGCCTGCAGGTCGGGCAACTGGCCATCGCCATCGGCAACCCGTTTGCGCTGGGGAGCACGGTGACCACGGGGGTGGTCAGCGCGCTCGACCGGAACATCCAGCTTCCGAACATCGCCGTGGAGAACTTGATCCAGACCTCCGCGGCGATCAACCCGGGCAACAGCGGCGGCGCCCTCGTCGACAGTTCGGGAGGGGTGATCGGGATCAACACGGCGATCATTCCGAGCGCACAGGGCATCGGGTTTGCGATTCCCAGCGACGTGGTCCGAGTCGAGATGGAGCAACTCATCGCCAACGGCCGTGTCATTCGGCCCAGGGTCGGGGTCGTCTATGGCGGTGAGGTGGATCCGCAGTCCGCGCGCGCGTACAATCTCGGGACCGACCACGGGGTCATCGTGCGGGAGGTCGAGCCCGGGGGACCGGCCGCGCGCGCCGGGATTCAGCCGGGTGACATCGTCACCGCGGTCAACGGGACGAGGATCGAAAGCTGGAACGATTTCGTCCGAGACGCCGTCGTCACGAAGAAGGTGGGGGAGACGATCAAACTGACCGTCGTGCGAGACCGCACGGCGCGCACGATGTCCGTGGTGCTGACCGAACGTCCGGCAGAGTCCCGCTAGTCATGGCGGGCACGATGGAACGCACCCTCGCGCTCGAGATCGTGAAGGTGACTGAGGCCGCGGCGATCGCCGCGGCCCGTCATATGGGAGAGGGGAATACCGAGCAGACGGATAAGGCGGCTGTCGCGGCGATGCGCGCCTCCCTGGCCGAGTTGCCGATCCACGGCCGGATCGTGATCGGCGAGGGGGAGCGCGACGAGGCTCCCCTGCTCTTCATCGGCGAGGAGGTCGGCTCCGGCGCCGGGTTGGCCGTCGATGTCGCCGTCGATTCGCTCGAGGGGACGAACCTCGTGGCCAAAGGCCTCCCCAACGCGATCGCGATTCTCGCGGTGACGGAGAAGGGCGGTATCCTGCACGCGCCCGATATTTATATGGAGAAGCTTGTGGTGCCCCCGCAGGCGGCCGGGAAAGTCGATCTCCGGTGGCCGCCCGAGCGCAACCTCGAGGTGCTGGCGGCCTCGCTAGCGCGCCAGATCTCCGACATCACCGTCGTCATCCTGGACCGGCCGCGGCACGCCGATCTCATCGCGGCGGTCCGCAAGGCGGGCGCGCGCATCAAGCTGATTTCCGACGGGGACGTCGCCCCGGCCATCTCCGCGGCGGTCTCGGGGCCCGGCGTGAACGCCGTGATGGGGATCGGCGGGGCCCCGGAAGGCGTACTCACGGCCGCGGCGCTCCGCTGCCTCGGGGGCGAGATCCAGGGTCGATTCTGGTATCGCAACGATGGGGAGCGCCTGCGCGCGAAGGAGATGGGCATCAGCGATCCCGATCGTGTCTACCGGACGGAGGATCTCGTCCGCGGCAAAGACCTCGTCTTCGCCGCCACGGGCATCACCGATGGCGACTTGTTCCGCGGCGTGCGGCTCTTCGGCGGCGGGGTCCGGACGCACTCCATCGTCATGACGGCGTCTGCGCACCAGATCCGGTTCGTGGATGCGATCCACATCCACGACATGCCGCGGGTCGGCGTCGTCAGACTCTAAGCGTGCT
Source organism: bacterium (assembly GCA_035703895.1). Lineage (NCBI taxonomy): Bacteria > bacterium. The sequence continues at coordinate 28,020 of DASSXJ010000160.1, forward strand.
CACCCAGGAACTCGGAGCGGCGATCGCCCAGGCCGCGGAACGCGCCGTCGCCTCGGGAGCGTTGCCGTCCTCGGTGTGGCCGCTGCCGTCCTTTGAGGTCGAGCCTCCGCGCGATCCTCGTCACGGTGATTTCGCCGCCAACCTCGCGCTCGTCGTCTCCCGGGCCGCGGGCCGCCCGCCCCGCGAAGTCGGCGAAGTGATCCTCCGTCACCTCCAGGTCCCCTCAGCGCTCATCGCCAAAGCCGATCTGGCCGGACCCGGGTTTCTCAACCTGACGCTGACGCCGGCCTACCTTCATGGGTGGCTCCGGCGGGTCCAGGTCGAAGACCGGCGGTTCGGGCACGCCGACGTGGGCGCGGGCCGCCGCGTGCTCGTCGAGTACGTGAGCGCGAACCCTTCCGGGCCGCTGCACGTCGGATCGGGGCGGAACGGCGCGGTCGGGGAGACAATTGCCCGCCTGCTCGAAGCCTTGGGCTACGGCGTGTCCCGCGAGTACTACATCAACGATTACGGAAACCAGATGGAGACGCTCGCCCGGTCGGTCGAGGCCAGGTACCTCGAGGCGCTCGACCGCGCCGCCGCGTTTCCCGAGGATGGATATCGCGGCGAATACGTGGGCGAGATCGCGCGGCGGATCGCGGCCGAGCACGGGTCCGCGCTGGCCGATGCGGACGAGGGGACACGCCTCTCGCAGATTCAAGAGATCGCGCTCCGGGCGATGCTGGACGACATCCGGGTCACGCTCGAGGCGTTCGGCATCACCTTCGATACCTGGTTCAGCGAGCGCACGCTGCACGAGAGCGGCGCGGTCCGGCGAACGCTGGAGGAGCTACGCCAGCGCGATCTCGTCTACGAGCAGGACGGCGCGCTGTGGTTTCGGGCCACCCGGTTTGGGGACGACAAAGACCGCGTGCTCGTGCGGAGCGACGGCCGGCCGACGTACTTCGCGTCCGACATTCCCTACCATCTCGACAAGTACGCTCGCGGGTTCGATCATCTCATCGACGTGTTGGGCGTGGACCACATCGGGGACTTGGCGCGCGTGCGCGGGGGGCTGCAGGCGCTCGGCAAAGACCCGGCCACAATCGAGTTCGTGATCCATCAGCACGTCCGCCTGCGAAACGAGGGCGAGGTCGTGCGGATGAGCAAGCGCAGCGGGGACTTTGTGACGCTGCGGAATCTGCTCGAGGCGGTAGGGCGCGACGCCGCCCGATTCTTCTTTATCATGACCAGCCCCGGCGCGCCGATGGATTTCGACCTCGCGCTCGCCCAGCGCAAGTCGGTCGACAACCCCGTCTACTACGTGCAGTATGCGCACGCCCGCATCTGCAGCATATTGCGCGAGGCCGAGCGGGCCGGCATCGCCCTGCCTCGTGCGGAGGAGACCGATTTGACCCCGCTGGCATCGGCGGAAGAGTGGGTGCTGGCCAAGCGCGTCGTGACCTTCCCGGAGGTCGTCTACGCGGCCGGCACCAAACGCGAGCCGCAACGTCTCTGCGCGTATGCACGCGAGCTGGCCGAGGCGTTGCATGTCTTCTACACGCAATGCCGGGTGCTCACGGACGACCCGCGGCTCTCGGCCGCCCGGCTGGTGCTGGTGGATGCGACGGGGAGAGTGCTGCGGAGCGCGCTGGACCTCGCCGGGGTGACGGCGGTGGAGCGCATGTGACGGCGGGACGGGTTGCCTCCGACGGCCGGGTAGTGTACTATATGTTGGGTGTCATGCACATTCGGCTTTTCCCCCTGTTGGACCCATAGCCAGACCCACCGCCTCTCATCCCTCCTGGCGTGCCAGGGCGGAGAGGGGCCAGGTGAGGGATAGGAAGGAGAATCGGGTTCAGCGACGAATACGCCGCACCAAAGTTTTTATGGTTCGTCCTGCCGTACACGAGAGGCCGGTTCCACCACGCTCATGCGCCTGCGGGTCGTGTGGTAGGTCTCCCTCCCGCCGATGACGTTCTCCAAATCTTCCTATTGACAGGCCGGTTCGGGGAGGAGCTCAAGCGGGCGTGACCCGCGTGCCCGCTCGCGGCGGGGTAGAGGGGGCCTGCGGAACCTGCCATTGGGGCATGTAACTATGAAGCCGAGGAGGACTGTGATGAGGGGACGCACTTTGGCTGCTCTGGCGTGGATCCTGGCGGCGGCGTTAGCCGTGGTCGCTGTACCGGTCCAGGCCGCGGTGTTCTCGGACATCCAAGGCGATCCGAACCAGCGGGGGATCGAAAAGCTGGCGATCACCGGGATCGTCTCCGGGTTTCCCGACGGCACGTTCAAGCCCAGCCAGCCCATCACGCGGCTCGGAGCCGTGGCGGCTCTGGCCAGGGGGCTGGACGTCAAGGGCACGGGGTCCATCCCCCAGTACAAGGACATCTCGGAGATTCCTGACGATGTCAGGCCCGCCATCGCAGCGCTGCTGAACACCGGCGCCGTCTCGCAGCAAAAGGCCGAGCTGAAGAAGGGCAGCATCGTCTACCAGCTGGCGACGGACAAAGCGGTCTACGGCACGGAGGATCCTGTGGACCTCACGCTGACCGTCACCAACACGGGGGCGGACGACGCCAAGTTCTTGTTTCCGACGACCCAGCAGTACGATTTCATCGTCAGGCGGGGCGACGCGTTGATCGCGAAGTGGTCGCTCGGGCAGACATTCATTCAGGGGGGTCTCGATCTGATCCTGGCGGCGGGGAAATCCTTCACCTTCAACACCCGGTGGCTGCAGAAGGACCAGGACAACCACTTTGTGGGACCCGGCCCCTACGAGATCGTCGGGATGTTTACTGCGAAGGACAATCCCGTGACGGTGGCGCTGCAGTTCCAGAAGGGGCTGCTGTCGACGTTCCCCGACAATACGTTTCGCCCCAACGGGCAGGTGAGCCGCGCCGAGTTCTCGGCGCTGCTCGTGCGGGCGCTCGGCCGTCAGGGGGAGGCGACGCAGAAGGCGTCGGCGCCCCTTTCGGTCAAGGACGCGGCTGATGTCCCGGCGACGCTGCACGGCTATGTGGCCGTGGCGATCGATCAGAAGATCATGCTGCCCTCTGCCGACGGGTCCTTCCGTCCCAACGCCTCTACCACGCGCGCGGAGGCCGCTGGCGCGCTGGCGTCCGTGATGAACGCGCTCAACAAGTTCAACTATGTCAAGGGGAAATTTATCAGCATCACCCCAAGCGATATCACGGTGAGCATCGACAACCAGGCGGTCCAGAGCTACGCTCTCACACCCCAGGTGGCCATTTACCGCAACGACAAGTCGGTTGCGGCCGGCGAACTTAAGCCGAATGACCAGGTGCTGATGCTCCTCACCGGCCCCCGGGGACGGGCTGGCTACATCGAAGCCACCGGTCAGTGAGGGACGGCGTGGAGGAGGCACGGCGTGGCCATCGCTGAACTTGAGACGAAGAGCCTGAACGAGCTCCAGGACCTGGCCAAAGATCTCAGCATCCCCAATTTTCGCCGCTACCGAAAACAGGAGTTGATCATGAAGATTCTGCAAGTACAGACCGAGCAAAGTGGGCTGATGTTCCGCTCGGGCATCCTTGAGATCATGCAGGAGGGCTATGGCTTCCTGCGTACCAGCGGGTATCTGCCGGGGCAGGAGGACATCTACGTCTCGCCGTCCCAGATCAAACGATTCGGCCTCCGCGTCGGGGACGAGGTCCTCGGCCAGGTCCGCGCCCCCAAGGACAACGAAAAGTATTACGCGTTGCTGCGGGTCGAGGCGGTCAACGGGCTTGACCCGGAGCAGGCGCGGTCGCGGCCCGACTTCGAGAAGCTCACCCCCGTGTTCCCGCACGAACGCTTCAAGCTGGAACTGCCGCAGAGCGACCTCACGGTGCGGATCGTGGACCTGTTCTCCCCTATCGGGAAGGGCCAGCGCGCGATGCTCGTTTCGCCGCCGAAGGCCGGGAAGACGACGCTGCTCAAGAAGATCGGCCAGAGCATCGTGCAGAACCACCAAGAGGTCTATCTGATGGTGCTCCTCCTCGACGAGCGGCCGGAGGAAGTGACCGACATGCGCCGCTCGGTCGAAGCCGAAGTGATCGCCTCCACCTTCGACCGACCCCCGGAAGAGCACGTCCAGGTCGCCGACCTCGTGCTCGAACGCGCCAAGCGGCTCGTCGAAGGCAATCGGGACGTCGTCGTCCTTCTGGACAGCCTCACCCGCTTCTCCCGGGCCAATAACCTGGTGATCCCCCCGAGCGGCCGCACGCTCTCCGGCGGCCTCGACCCCGCCGCGCTGCACCGGCCCAAGCGGTTCTTCGGGGCAGCCCGGAAGATCGAAGAGGGGGGCAGCATCACCATCGTCGCCACGGCGCTGATCGACACGGGCAGCCGGATGGACGACGTGATTTACGAGGAATTCAAGGGGACCGGGAACATGGAATTGCACCTCAACCGCAAGCTCCAGGAGCGGCGGACGTTCCCCGCGATCGACATCAAGCTCTCGGGGACCCGGCGTGAGGAGTTGCTCCTGAACGAGGAAGAGCTCCGAAAGGTCTGGGTGCTCCGGAAGAGCCTGGAGACCCTCGATACGGTCGCGATGACGGAGTTGATCCTCGACCGGCTCCGGAAGACGTCGAACAACCAAGCGTTCCTCCGCTCGATCATCAAGAACAGCGAGGACGGCGCCTAAACGAGTTTCCTGTATTCTTCCACCAAGGTTCCACGGAAGTAGGAGAAATCAGGCGAGAACCCGAAGGGGGACCACCTACACGGGGGTGGTACTCGTCCCAAGACTCCAGTGAGACGAAGCGATCGAGCGTGGCAGGAATTCTCTCCTGCCTGACGAATAACATAGACCAGTCCGGTCCAGGGATCTCAGTTTCGGATCCTCAGCGCGCAAAAACACATCACCCACCCCACTAAAAGTTATAGGAGGCGTGATGGCCGACCACGCTCGGCTTGCGGCTGCGGGTTTGTTTCTCGCGTTGACGCTTGCTGCCGTCCCAGCGCTCCTTCCGATCAACCTCGCGGGGAATGATGCCAGCCCGCGTGCCGAAGCGGCGGCGCCGGTGGGGCCCCTTGTTCGCCTGCGGGCGGGGAACCTGACCCCCGCGCAGACCGCGATTGCCGCGGAAGATCCCACGGTCGCTCCGGACGGTGTGCTGCATTTTGCGATCGCCGAGGCGGCGCCACTCTCTCACACCGTCGAGGCGGGTGAGACGCTGTGGAGGATCTCGCAAGATGCGGGGATCGGAGTCGAGGCGCTGGCTGCCGCCAACCATCTGACGCTCGGCTCGCTGCTGCATCGCGGCCAGGTGCTCATCATCCCTCCCGTCGATCCATCGTCCGCCAACGCGGCCTCGCCCGTTCTGACGCATGAAGTCGCCTCGGGCGAGACGCTCTGGGGGATCGCGCGGGCATCGGGATTGCGCGTAGAGACGCTGGCAACCGCCAACCACCTGTCATTGGACTCGGTGTTGCATCCCGGACAGGCGCTGGTCATCCCGTCACAGGACGGTCCCGTCCAGAGCGCGGGGGCGCGACAGGCGCGGTTCCGCGGTCCGGCTGTCTCCGTGGGGGCCCAAAAGCTCACGTTCCAAAACGCACCGCTCCTCGGAGATTCCTGGCCCTTGGCCCGACCATCGGAAGGGATGATCACATCCCCGTTCGGCTGGCGAATCCATCCGATCTTCGGCACGCGGGAGTTCCACACCGGGCTCGACATCGCGAACCGTGCCGGCACGCCGGTTCGGGCCGCGGAAGGCGGCATCGTGCGGTTCGTTGGATGGATGGGAGGCTACGGCCGGCTCATCATCGTGACCCACGCCAACGGTTTGGAGACGAGTTACTCGCACCTGTCCGCGATGCTGGTCGCTCTCGGCCAACGCGTGGGCCGGGGGCAAGTGCTGGGCCGGATGGGCAGTACCGGCTGGAGCACCGGTCCGCATCTCTTCTTCGAGGTCCGTCGTAACGGTGTGGCGGTTGATCCGACTCCGTTCCTGCAAGGGATGCGGGGAGCGGCCCCAGCGCCGCCGGTCCCAGCGCCGCCGGCCCCAGCGTCCTCGGCTCCGTCTCCCCGGCCCGCCCGGCCCGACGCCGCGGGTGCAGTCTCGACTCCGGCCTCTGCGGTCGCTCCGGCGGTCTCCGCGCCCCCGTCCGCTCCGGCAGCGGCAGAGCCCTCCGAGGAGCACCGGATCGCGACCGAGCCCCTCCAGAGTCCACCGCCGCCGATCCCCTAGGGCGTGGGCCCCGGCCGCGGGGCGACCGCAGGCCTGCGCAGCGCCTGTAATTGCGGGAGGAGCAGCGCCTGTGGTATACTACCGCCTGCTGTCGTGCCGCCCGGTGCCATGAGGTCTCCCCGGCGCCGGGCCGAGGAGAGACTCCAATGCGGAAGGGCATCCATCCGAACTACAAGCAGACCACGGTGACGTGCGCCTGCGGAGAGACGTTCGTCACCGGATCCACTCGAGAAAACATTAGGGTCGAGATCTGCTCGAAGTGCCACCCGTTCTACACGGGCCAGCGCAAGTTCGTTGACTCCGAGGGGCGCGTCCAGAAGTTCGCCAAGAAGTACGGCATCCAGATCTAGCGGGCCTCCGTTCCCCAAGGCCGCGGTCTGGGACATCGGGACTCCATCGAGCCGGTCGGCCGCGCGGCCGGCCGGCTCGCGCATCGGGAGACCCGAATGCCGATGGTATAATCCTCTTCGAGAAGGGTTCGGAGGAGACACGTGTGCGTCCTGAAGCGGTGAACAAGTTGGCGGCGATGGAGGCGCGTCACGAGGAGCTGACGCGCGCGCTCGCAGACCCGGCGATTTTCAGCGACCAGGGCCGGTACCAGCGGGTGGCCCGCGAGCACGCCAGCCTCTCCGGGGTGGTGGCCGCGTACCAAGCGTACCGGAAGATCGCGCAGGAGATCGAGGGCGCCGACGCGCTTTCACGCGAGGCGGATCCGGAGATTCGTCAGCTTGCCGCGTCCGAAAAAGCCGCGCTGGTTGAGCGGCAGGCGCGCCTCGGGCGCGAGATCGAGGAGCAGCTTATCCCGAAAGATCCCCGGGACGAGCGCAACGTCATCGTCGAGGTGCGGGCGGGGACCGGGGGGGACGAGGCGGCGCTGTTCGCCGGAGACCTGCTCCGCATGTACGTCCGGTACGCGGAGCGCCACGGATGGAGGTCCGAGGTGCTCTCGAGCAGCCCCACCGGCCTCGGGGGGTTCAAGGAGGCGGTGGTGGCCATTCAGGGTCGGGGCGCGTACAGCCGGTTGAAGTACGAGAGCGGCGTCCACCGCGTCCAGCGGGTCCCCGCCACGGAGGCCAGCGGCCGTATCCATACATCGACCGCCACGGTGGCCGTCTTGCCTGAGGCCGAGGAGGTCGACGTCGTGATCCGGCCGGACGAGATCAAGATCGATACGTACCGCGCGGGCGGCGCGGGCGGCCAAAACGTCAACAAGGTGGAGACCGCGGTACGGATCACCCACATACCCACGGGGATCGTCATCGCCTGCCAGGACGAGCGGTCGCAGCATCAGAACCGCGAAAAGGCCATGCGGATCTTGCGCGCGCACCTGCTCGAACGCGCGGTGCAGCAGCAGGAGGCCGAGATCACCCAAGCGCGGCGCCTGCAGGTCGGGACGGGCGAACGCAGCGAGAAGATCCGCACCTACAACTTCCCGCAGGACCGCGTGACCGACCACCGGATCGGCAAGACCCTGCACGATCTCCCGACCGTGCTTGACGGCGATCTCGATGCGTTGATCGAAGCGCTCGTGTCCGCCGATCACACGGAGAGCCTGACGGCCGCCGGCTCGTGACGCACCCGACGGTGCTGTCCCAATCGGTCCGGAGCCGCCGGGAGGCGTGGGCGTGGGGGGCGGACCGGCTGCAGCGCGCGGGGACGCCCGCCTCGGCCGCACTGCTCGAAGCCGAAGTGCTCCTCCGCTGCGCCGCCGGGCTGACCCGCGAGGAGCTCCTCGCTCGTCCATCGTGTGAGCTCGAAGAGACAGCGTTGGTGGGTTACGCGGGCGTGATCGCCCGGCGCGTCGGAGGCGTGCCCACCGCCTACATCGTCGGGCGCCGCGAGTTCTTTGGCCTCGAACTCCTCGTGGACGGCCGCGCGCTGATCCCTCGTCCGGAGACAGAGCACCTCGTGGACGTCGTGACCGCCGCGCTCGGGGGACGGGCCGCACCGGTCGTCGTCGACATCGGCACGGGATGCGGCGCCGTCGCGATCGCGATCGCTCGAGCGCTTCCGTTCGCGCGCGTGCTGGCGACCGATGTATCCGCCGCCGCGCTCGATCTCGCCCGCATCAACGCCGCGGGCTTCCGTGTGGAGGATCGGATCACGTGGGCGCTGGGCTCCGCGCTCGATCCCCTCGATCGCCTGACCGGCGGGCGGTGCGTTGACGCCATCGTCTCGAATCCACCCTACATCCCGACGTCGGAAGTCGCCCGGCTCCCCAAGGAAGTCCGCGAGCACGAACCGGCGGCGGCGCTGGACGGCGGGCCCGACGGGCTCAACGTGCATCGGGCGATTGTCGGCGGGGCGGCCCGCTACCTCGTCCCGGGGGGCATGCTGGCGCTCGAGGTCGCGGCGCTGTGGGACCAGGCCGCCACGGTGGCCGGTCTGATTGCCGCCACGCGGGCGTTCGACGCGCCGGGAATTGTCCGAGACTACGCCGGGGCGGATCGTATCGTCGTCGCGCTCAAGAGAAGGGATGAGAGCTTTGGGCATGCGAGGCGATGATCATCATCGGCGTTGATCCTGCCAGCCTCGATGTTCCACGGCGCGCGCTCGAGGTCTTCGAGGAGGGTGGGTTGGTGGCGTTTCCCACCGACACCTTCTACGCGCTTGGAGCGGCAGCGCGGGACGCGGATGCGGTGGCGCGCGTCTTTGCCGTCAAGCGGCGCCCGCGCGAGGAGCCGCTTCCGGTGTTGGTCGCGGATCGGGATCAGTGGAGGTCGCTGGTGGCGAACCTGCCCGAGGCGGCCCTGCGGCTGGCCGATCGGTTCTGGCCCGGGGCTTTGACGATCGTGTGCCGGCGCGGGCCGGGTGTTCCCCTCGCCCTCGCGGGCGGCGGAGACACGATCGGGGTCCGGCAGCCGGCCCTGCCCATCGCCGCGGGGTTGTGTGGAGCCCTCGGGGGTCCGATCGTCGGCACGAGCGCGAACACGCATGGCGCGGCCGCTCCCGTGACGGCGGGCCTCGTCGCGCTCGATCTGGGGGCCAAGGTCGACTTGATCCTCGACGGAGGCCGGTGCCCGCTCGCCCTGGCGTCGACCGTGATCGATGTGACGCGGACGCCGGCCGCGGTCGTGCGTCCCGGCGCGGTCTCGATGGACGCGCTGCGGGAGGTCCTGGGCGAGGTAGCGGGCCCCCGCTAAGGGAAAACTGAGAGGGTCGCCGGCGGAGACGCGCGGGCGGCCGAGGGAGGCGAGCGTCGTGGACGAGCTCCGCCGGACGGATCCGGAGATCGCGCGGGCGATCGAGCAGGACACCGATCGCCAGCGGTATCATATCAACCTCATCGCATCGGAGAACTACGCCAGCCTCGCGGTCATCGAAGCGCTCGGGACCGCGATGACCAACAAGTACGCGGAGGGCTATCCCGGCAAGCGCTATTATGGAGGCTGTGAGTTCGTGGACGTCTCCGAGCGGCTGGCGATCGACCGCGCCAAAGCGCTGTTCGGGGCCGACCACGCGAACGTCCAGCCGCACGCGGGCGCGCAGGCCAACATGGCAGCGTACTTCGCTTTCCTCCGGCCGGGCGATCCTATCCTCGCGATGAACCTGGCGCATGGCGGTCACCTGACGCATGGGAGCCCGGTGAACTTCTCCGGGCAACTCTACCGGATCATCCCGTACGGTGTCGATGAACGAACCGAGCAGATCGACTACGACGTGGTGGCCCAGCTTGCCCGTGAGCACCGCCCCCGCATCGTGGTCTCGGGCGCCACGGCGTACGCCCGCACGTTCGATTTCCCCCGGCTGCGCGCGATCTGCGACGAGGTCGGCGCGATCATGCTGGTGGACATGGCCCACTTCGCGGGGCTCGTGGCGGGCAAGGCGCACCCCGACCCGGTGCCGTACGCCGATGTCGTCACGTCGACGACGCACAAGACGCTCAGGGGACCGCGCGGCGGGCTCATTCTGTGCAAAGCCCCGCACGCCTCCCCGATCGATAAGGCGGTGTTCCCGGGGATCCAGGGCGGCCCGCTCGAACACAGCATCGCCGCCAAGGCCGTGTGTTTTCTCGAGGCCTCGCGGCCGGCGTTCCGCACCTACGCCGCCCGGATCGTCGAGAACGCCCGGGCCATGGCCGACGAGTTCCTGCGCCGCGGGTATCACGTCGTGTCCGGCGGAACGGACAACCACCTGATCCTCCTCGATGTGCGAACGAGACGGCTCACCGGGCGCAAGGCCGAGAAGGCGCTTGACGGCGCCCACATCATCGTCAACAAGAACATGATCCCGTTCGACCCGGAGAAGCCGATGACGACGAGCGGGATCCGGGTCGGGACGCCGGCGATGACCACGCGGGGGATGGGGCCCGACGAGATCCGCCGGATCGCCGGATGGATCGATGAGGTCCTCCTTGCTCCCGAGGACCTGCAGACCGCAGCGCGGATCAGAGGTCAGGTGAGGGAGTTGTGCGCGTCGTTCCCGGTCTACCCCCAGCCGGTGGAGGTGACGGGCTAAGTGGGCCAGGTCCGGGTCTTCGACCACCCCCTCATCCAGCACAAGCTCACCATCCTGAGGGACCGGTCCACGGGACACAAGGAGTTCCGCGAGCTGGTCGAGGAGATCGCGATGCTGATGGCGTTCACAGCCACAAGCGATCTCCCGACGCGGACGGTCGAGGTCGAGACCCCGCTCGCGACGGCCAGGGGGACAACGATCGCGGGTCAGGAGGTCGCCGTCGTGCCGATTCTCCGAGCGGGGCTGGCGATGGAGGCGGGGATCCTCCGCCTGATGCCGACCGCGCGCGTCGGCCACATCGGGATCTACCGCGATCCCGCATCCCTCGACCCGCACACCTACTACTGCAAGTTGCCGCCCGACATCGCCAACCGGCAGGTGCTGGTGGTGGACCCGATGCTGGCGACCGGCGGATCGGCCGTCGCTTCCATCGACCTGCTGAAAGAGCGTGGAGCCCGCGTGATCCGCCTGTTGGTCCTGATCGCCGCTCCCGAGGGCGTCCGGCGCGTCCAGGAGGCGCACCCGGACGTCGCCATCTACACGGCGGCGGTGGACGAGCGGCTCGACGACCACGGGTACATTCTCCCCGGTCTCGGCGATGCCGGGGACCGGTTGTACGGGACCCGCTGACGGCCTATGGCGAGACCGTCCTGGGACGAGTACTTCATGAGCCTCGCACGTCTGGCTGCGACGCGGTCGACCTGCCTGCGCCGCCAGGTCGGCGCAATCATCGTCAAGGACCGGATGGTCCTCAGCACCGGCTACAATGACACGCCGCGCGGGCTCCCGAACTGCGGTGACGGGGGATGCCCGCGATGCCGGTCGGATGCGCCCGCGGGCTCGGGGCTGGACACATGTCTCTGCCTGCACGCTGAACAAAACGCGATCATCCAGGCGGCGTATCATGGCGTGGGCATCGCCGGTGCGGTGATCTACTGCACGCATCAACCCTGCCTGACCTGCGCAAAGATGATCATCAACGCCGGGCTTTCGCGGGTCGTGTATGGGTCGTCGTACCCGGACCCGGTGGCGGAGCAACTGCTGCGGGACGCCGCGGTCGAGCTCGCGCGTGTCCCGGGGGGAGCGGCGGTGCCCGGGGCCTGAGGCTCCCGCCACGCAACACGAAGGGCACCCGGCGGCCGAGGTTGTGTGCCACTGGGGTGCGTGCTATAATCACCGGTCGTGGGTGCGGCGCGTCACGCGCGGCGCCGGTCCGGTAATGAAGGAGGGTCAGGCAGATGGAGCGTGTCAACCTGGTCGCGCAGCCGCGGCCGGAGGTCGGGAAGAACGCGGTGAAGCGTGTCAGGCAGGCGGGCTTGGTCCCGGCCGTCCTGTATGGCCGGAGCCGCGCATCGGTGCCGCTGGCCATCGACCGGAAGGCGCTGTTGAACGCGCTCAGCACGGAGGCCGGACGCAACGTCCTGATCGACCTGCAGGTCACGCACAACGGAGAAGAGACGAGCGATACCGTGATGATCGCCGAGATCCAGCACGACCACCTCAGGCGTGAGGTCGTGCATGTCGATCTGCACCAGATCAGCCTCACGGAGCAGGTCGAAGCGCGGGTGCCGATCATCCTGGCGGGCGTGCCCGAGGGCGTCAGCGCGGGCGGCGGCATTCTCGAGCAGCATCTGCGAGAACTCCTCGTGCGCTGCCTGCCCACCGCCATTCCGGAGCACATCACGGTCGGCGTGCAGGACCTGCGCCTCGGCGCCTCCCTCCATGTCCGGGATCTCCCCCCTGCCGAGGGCGTCGAGGTGGTGACCGCTCCTGAAGAGGTGATCGCGGCGGTCGTCGCTCCGAAGGAAGAGCCGGTGGCGGCGGAGGCCGCGGCGGCGCCTGCCGAACCGGAAGTGGTTGGGAAGGAGACGGCGGCGGCTGAAGGAGAGGCCAAGAGCGAGCCCGGGGCCAAGGCCGAGGCCAAGTCCCCGAGCGGCTCCGCTTCTTCCAGCGGGGACAAGCCCGCCAAAGCGGAGAAGAAAGAATAACCTGTGCCGTGGCCGGCTAAGGCCAGGGGAGACAATGTGCAGAAGGGCGTGGAAGCAGGCGCGCCCTTTCTGCTTTCCCCATGATCATCGTGGTGGGGCTCGGGAACCCCGGCCGGCGCTACAAGGGCACCCGCCACAACGTGGGCCGGGAGGTCATCCATGTCCTGGCGGAGCGATTCAAGATCCGGTTTGCGGATGACGGCTGGGCGAAGGTGGGCCGGGGCCGGATCGAAGGTACCACGCTGCTCCTGGCGGTGCCGGAGACGTACATGAACGTGAGCGGACAGGCGGTGAAGGATCTATTGCACCGCCGCCGCCGGCACCCGGAAGATCTGCTCATCGTCCATGACGAGATGGACCTGTCGTTGGGACAACTCCGGCTGCGGCCGGGCAACGGGCCGGGCGGACACAACGGGGTGCGGTCGATCATCGAGGAGATCGGGACGGGCATGTTTCCACGCCTCCGGATCGGGATCGGCCGGCCGCCGGCGGGAGTGGATCCCGTCGAGTTCGTGTTGGACCGATTCACGGTGGACGAGCGCCCCCGCATGGACGAGGCGGTGGCGCGGGCCGCCGACGCCGTGAGGGTCGTCGCCGCAGAGGGATTGCCCGCGGCGATGAACCGGTACAATCGCCGGGCCACCCCCGGAAGCCTGGTGGAGACGCCGTGAACGGCTCGGCTTCGCCGCCCGCGCTCGCGGCCCTCCGGCGGTGGGTCGCCGACGAGACCTGGCTCAAGCGGGCGCTCACGGCGCGCCGCTGGATGAGCCGGGTCTACTTCGAGGCCCGGTACATTATTCCGGATCCGTGGCGCCTGGCCACCTCGCCGTACGAACGAGCGCGCGCGCAGGCGTCTCTGCGAATCCTCGGGGGCCGCCATTATGCGTCCGCCGTCGAAGTCGGGTGCGGAGAGGGGATCTTCACGGCACGCCTGGTGAATCAGTGCACGCATCTTGTGGCCGTTGACTTCTCCACCCTGGCGATTCGTCGAGCCCGGCGGCGGTTTGCCGGCGATCCCCGCGTGGACGTCCGGCGGCTCGACGTCCGCATAGAGGACCTTGATCGGACGTTCGACCTGGTGTTCTGCGCCGAACTCTTCTATTACTTGAACCATGCCGAATGCGAGGCCGTGGGGGCCCGGTTGCTCCGATGGCTGGCCCCCGGGGGCGACCTCTGCCTGGAACACGGGACCTCGGTCCACGATGTCGAACCTGCTGACGCAGAGTCGGCACGGCCCGGCTCCATGGGGGCGAGCATGATCCACGAATGGTTCCGCCGGGTGTCAGGTCTCGTGGTCGTTCGTGATCTGGCCCTACCCCGCTTCCGGGTCACGCTGCTCCGGCGGATCGAGAACGCCCGTGACTGAACGGACGGCATCCGTCTCGGTGCCCGCGGAGAGCCTCCGCCGGGACGTCTCGGTGTGGGGTTCCTTCATGTGGGGGTTCGCGGATGTCGGCGCGGACATCTATGCGGCCCTGGGCATCGTCATCGCGGCCACGATGGGTGCCGCGCCGCTGGCATTCGCGGCGGCGGGCCTCGTCTATGTCATGATCGGCCTGGCGTATACGGAGCTGGCCTCCGCGTATCCCATGGCCGGCGGCGGGCAATATTTCGTCAGCCGCGGCCTGGGGGACATTGCCGGGTTCATCGCCGGGTCCGCGCTGCTGCTGGACTACACCATCGATATTGCCCTGTTTGCGGTGTTCTCCGCCGGCTACTTGAATTTCTTCTTCCCGGCGGTCCGGGACTATAAGGTCAGCCTGGGACCGTTCCCGATCATCGGGACGCTGTCGAACATCACGCCGCTGTGGGCGGCGGAAACGGTCGTGTTCATCGTCTTCCTGACGTGGCTCAACGTCCGAGGCGTTCGCGAATCATCGCTCCTCAATGAATTTATCGGAGCGTTTGGCCTGATCGTCGAAGCCGGACTCATCATCATCGGACTGGTCTTCGCTTGGAAGCCCGAACTCCTGGTGAGCCAGTGGGTCCACCAATTCCCGACCCTCAACCAGTTCATGTACGGGTCCTCGCTCGCGATCATCTCGTACGTCGGGCTCGAGTCGATCTCGCAGGCCGCGCAAGAGACCCGCCGCCCCGCGACCGTGATCCCCCGGACCTCCATCGGGCTGATCGGCAGCGTGTTCCTTTTCGCTGTGTTCTTTTCCATCACGGGGCTCGGGTTGCTGCCCTGGCAGGCCTACGCGAAGGATGTCGATCACTCGGTGGCATTGTTCGCCGACCGCCTCCCGTTCGTTGGGCCGATCGCCGGGCCCCTGGCGGCCATCCTGGGAGCCGTGATCTTGCTGATCTCCTCAAACACCGGCGTCATGGGGGCGAGCCGCCTCGTCTACTCGATGAGCCAGCTCAAGCTCATGACGCCGTGGTTCCGCGAGGTCCACCCGCGTTACCGCACTCCGGCTCGAGCGATCCTGATCTTTTCGGGCATCGGCCTCCTCGAGGCGATGCTCGCGTTCCTCACCCCGAGCGCCGTCGACGCGCTCGCCAACATGTACGCGTTCGGCGCCACCCTGGGCTACACGTTGGTCTTCATCGCGCTGATCTCCCTGCGCATCAACGATCCGTACTCTCCCCGGCCCTATCGGGTGCCCTGGAACGTCCGGTGGACGCGCCGGGACGGGCAGGTGATCGCGATCCCGTTGATCGGGGTGCTCGGCTTGGTTGGCGTCCTCATCACGCTGACCGAGGTCGTGCTCACGCACGCGATCGGCCGGGTCGCCGGCCCGGTCTGGGTCATCGCCTGCCTGACGTACTACGTTCTGTACCGGCGCAAGCAAGGGCTTCCCGTGTGGCACAGCGCCAACCATCACTGGGAGGAGCAGCAGCGGGCGATTCTGAAAGACGCTGAGGAGTACGATCTCCTGGAGACCTATGAGTTCGCGCTTGCCCAGCGGGACCGCCAATTCGCGAGGGGGCAGGGGCATGCCTGAGCCCCAGTTCACGCGCGCCGATCTTTACCGGACGGCGACCAGCGCCCTGATGGTCGCACTGGGGCTGGTGATCCTTGCCCGGACGGTGGGATTCGGCCTCCACCCGATGTCGCTCCTGGTGGGGTTCGGGTTTATCGGGCTGGGTGCCTACCGGCTCTCGTTCGTCGTCGCGTACCTGCGGCGGAGGGGGTCGGCGTGACCGGTCCGTTGCACGTCAGTTTCCTCGGCGCGGTCCTGGCCGCCGCGTTCGCGATTCCCATGGCCGCGCTGCTCCTGTGGATGCTCCGGGTTCCTCGGCCGGTACCCCAGGAGGTCGCCCGCGCGGTGCGGTCGGTTGGTGCGGTCCAAACGATTCTCGTGCCGATACTCGAGCACTACTACTCGGAGCGCGCGGTCGAGCTGGCAAGCCGCTTGGGGCAGATGCAGAAGGCCAGGATCTTGCTTGGCTACGTTGTGGAGGTCCCCCGGACGCTGTCCTTGGGCGTCCCGCTGCCAACGGTAGAGGAGCAGGCCACTCGCGCGCTCGCGCAGGCGAAGACGATCGTCAAGATGCACGCGCTCGAGGCCAAGGCGGAGATCATCCGAGCCCGAGAGGCCGGGGAAGGGATCGCGCGCGTCGCTCGGGACCGGGGCGTCGATCTCATCGTCCTCGGGATTTCCCCGGAAGCAGGCCTCACCGAGGGGTCCGCGGCGAGATGCGCGGAGGGACTCTTCCGGCACGCTCCGTGCGAGGTCATCATCGACCGCCTGGCGGAGACCAGCATCGGAGCTGCGGCCGAAGAGGAACACCGGGGCGTGCCCCCCGAGCCATCAACGAGCGCGGTCGGGACAACAGCTCCTCGGAAGGAAGCACCCAGGCGCCCGGTGTAAGGGAGGGCGAGGCCCCCGCCGTTCCGGCGTGGGGTGAATGATTCGCTTGGAGGGAGGAGTCAAGCCATGCATGTCGTGATTCTTGGTTGCGGTCGTGTGGGTGCGACCCTCGCGCTGATGCTTGAGTCCGAGGGCCACTCGGTCGCGATCGTGGACCGCGATCGGGAAGCGTTCCGGCGTTTGGGCCGGAACTTTAGGGGGAAAACGATCCTCGGCATCGGCATCGACGAAGACGTTCTCCGCAAGGCCGGCATCGAGCGGGCGGGCGCGTTCGCGGCGACGACCAGCGGGGACAACTCGAACATCATGTCGGCCCAGATCGCCAAGATCAAGTACAAGGTCGCCCGGGTCATCGCCCGCATCTACGACCCCTTGCGGGCCGAGGCGTACCAAGAACTGGGAATCGACACGATCAGCCCGACGCTCCTGGGCGCGGGGATGTGCCGGGATTTCATCGTCGGGGCTGCCTGGCGGACCATCGGGGAGTACCAGGCGCTCCCCGAGTTCTTGGCCCACGCGTAGCCTCGAAAGGAGCGACCCGCGATGTATGTGATCGTCGTTGGGGGCGGCAAGGTCGGATATTACCTGACCAAGGCCCTGATCGCTGCCCGTCAGGAGGTCACCGTGCTCGAAAAGCTCCGGCGGCGGTTCGATCTGCTGCAGGAGGAGTTCGGGGACGCCGCGTTTCTCGGCGACGGGTGCGAGGTTCGGACGCTTGAGCAGGCCGGCGCGCCTCGGGCCGATCTCGTCGCGGCCGTCACCGGGGACGACGAGGACAACCTCGTGATCTGTCAGATGGCCAAGCGGAAGTTCAATGTGAAGCGAGTCATCGCGCGGATCAACAACCCAAAGAACGAAGTCACGTTTCAGATGCTGGGGATCGACGAGACGGTCTCTTCGACCAAGCTGATTTACAGCCTGATCGAGCAGGAGGTCGAGATCGCCGACGTGATTCCGCTCACCGCCCTCCGGAAGGGGCAGCTCGAACTCGTGGAGGTGGCGCTGCCTGAGGGCGCTCCGAGCGTCAACCGGCGAGTGCGGGATCTGGCCCTCCCGGCCAAGAGCAGCCTGGCGATCCTGGTGCGGGGGAATGATGCGGAGATCATCAACGGCGACACGGTTCTCCGCGGCGGCGATATCATCGTGGCCATCACGCCCTCGGCCATCGTCCAGGAGTTTCGCAAGGCCATGCTGGGCAGGGCTGTTCCTACGCCCTGACCCCTCGACCCGTCCGGCTCCTCCGGCCCCCCATGGAACTTTTCCCCCGCCCCCGGCGCTTCATAACATACGTGTCGATCCGGGGGGCCGGGCGATGGCGGACGCGGTATCGGTTGTCGGAGGCCTGGGAAGCATGACGTCCCCGTTCCCCGTGGGGGAAGGGGACAGGGAGGCGGTGTCCGGCGCCGAGGTGCCCGGAACGGTCCACCGGCTGGCGGCCTTTGAGGAGCTCGTCCTGCAGCACCAGAAACAGATCTACCGGGTCGCCTATCGGCTCACGGGGAACCACAACGACGCCGAGGACCTCGCCCAGGAGGCCATCGTCGAGGCGTTTCGAGCGTTCGACCGGTATCAGCCCGGCACCTATTTCGACCGGTGGCTGTACCGGATCATGAGCCGGACATACATCGACACCGTCCGCCGCCGCAACCGCAGGCCGGTCGTCTCGCTGGATGCGCCGATGGGCGGTAAAGGCGATCCACTCGTCACCGTGATGGGAGATTCGAGCCAGGATCCGCAGCAGATGACCGAGACGTTCGATTTGGACGGGGTCGTTCAGCTGGCGCTGGACGGCCTCCCGCAAGAGTTTCGGACGGCGGTCGTTCTTGCGGACATCGAGGGCCTGTCGTATGATGAAGTGGCGCAAGCCCTGCGGTGTCCGGTCGGGACGGTGCGGTCGAGGCTGCACCGGGCCCGGCAGATGCTCCGCGAGGCGCTTGGGCCGCACCTGGGCGCAAGGAGGGATGACCGATGAGCCGGCATGTTGCTGACCAGCTCTCGGCCTACATCGACGGCGCCCTCGGCGTGCGGGACGTCGAGCGGGTGAAGGCCCACCTGGATGTGTGCCCGATGTGTCTCCAGGAGTATCACGAACTCCATGGCGTGCAGCGTCTGCTCCGGGGATTGCCCGATCCGGGTCCCCAGCCGGGGTTCCTGGACCGAGTCCACTGGCGGCTGCAGCGCGAGGCCGCGCAGCACCATCGGCCCAGCCTGGTCCCCAGGTTCGTGAGCACATTGCAGATCAGGCCCTTCCGGCTGGCGGTTGCGGCGAGCGCCCTGGCGTTGATGCTGGCGATCCCCTGGGCGTGGATGACCGGGCAGTTCGGATGGCGTGTAGCACCCCTCGATTCGGATGCCTACGTGCGCCATTATCTGGTGCTGTCCTCCGACCGATCGCTGGTCGACGAAGCGACCACCACGTTCGTGTCCAACGACCTGGGCGTCCCGGATCAGCCGACCCGGTAGGATGCGTTCACCGATCATCCGCCAGGCGGCCGTCCTGGCGGTTTTTTCATTGCTGGTGAGCGCCGTCCCCTCCCCTGGGTGGTCCCAACCCGTGCTCCCGGGGGGCGTTGACACCGCCGTGTCCTGGCTTCGGTCGGGCGCAACGGCGCCCCGGCGGGTCAGTTACGAGGGCACGAAGTCGATTACGATCTGGGGCGCCCAGGTGCAGGCGTCTCAGGTGCACATTTACCATGCCGCCCCGGATCAGACCAGGCTTGAGTACCTGGCGGCAGGCAATCAACCTGGGCGGGTCGTGGTCATCAGAGGTCGTACCATGATGGAGTACGTGCCGGCCCGCAACCAAGTCGTGGAGCGGCCGGCGCCCGAGGCCGATGAGGAGCGTCTCACCCGGGGGGTGCTCCCCCAGATCCTGACCAACTACGACGTCGGCTTCGCGGGCACAGAATCCGTGGCGGGGCGAGCCACCCGGGTGGTCAACGTGCAGAGCAAATACCCGGGCCGGCCATCGCTTCGGGTCTGGGTGGACCGCGAGCGGCGGTTGATCCTGAGGTTCGAGCGATACAAGCCGGATGGGACGCTCCAGGAGACCGCGGCATTCATCAACGTCCAGTATGATCCCGTGTTTGCCCCGGACCTGTTCACGGTGCCGGCGCCGCCGGGCACGCAGGTGCAGCAGCAGCGGCCCCCCGGCCGCATGACGATCGCGGAGATCGCACAACGCGTCGGCTTCACGCCCCAACTGCCGTCCTACCTGCCATCCGGGTTTCAACAGAGGGGATCCCGCGTGGTCAACGTGCAGGGGCAACCGGTGGCGACGTTTGTGTACTCCGACGGCCTCTCCACGATGACTTTGTTCGAGAGCCGAGGACCGCAGGGCCCGCCGCCGAAGGGCCAGCCGGTCCGCATCGGGTCCATTCAGGGGACCGTCGCGCCGCGGGGACTCGCGACGCTGCTCCACTGGAACGCCGGGGGCATCTCTTACACGCTCGTCGGAGAACTGCCGCAGGAGGAGTTGGTGCGGATCGCCGCCTCGGTGCCGCAGGTCTCGGGTATGCGCACGTCGATGCCGGAGCGGTTCTGGGGGTCTGTGGCGACGCTCGGTGCCCTCCCCGCCGCCCAAGCGGCGCAACCGAGTCCCAGCCCGGACTCACCGGATTGGCCGGGCGTCCCACCCGTGCCGATCGCACCGTACATTACGAACGATACGCACCCGATCGGCCCGGGGCTCGCCGCCGAAGAGGTCCGGATCTGGCGTGCCCTCAAGACCGCCGGGCTCACCCCGATGGTGGTCAAGGTGACGGTCGCGGGCGACGGCGTCACCCGGCTGTCGGACGGACGCCTTGGGCATCTCGCCTGGATCCGCTTCGTGTACGGGATGGACTGGACGGGAGACCGCGAGGGAATCGTCCGGGAGGTCCAGGACATCGCCCGCGCGCTGGCGGCGACGGCGTTCCGCGCCGACTCGCGAGCCGGCCAGGTCGTGCTGACGGGACAGTATCATCGGAGCGGGCCGTTCAACCCCCAGCGATGGGACGTCACCTTCACCGCACGCTTGTACCGAGATCTGCTGACGTCGGCGCCGACCGATCTGGAGGCCGGCCCGGCGCTGGCCCAGGCGGGGGATGTCTGGTACAGTCCCGACCTCGTCTCCGGCGCGCTCGTGATGCTGCCTCCGCGCGCTCATGAGCCCCTCAGGAGCCCGCGATCCGCGAGGGTCGCCGCCGCGCTACCTGGAGATCGGTCTGCCGAGGCGGCGGTACACTTCAAGGGGAATGTTCTCCAGGTCATCGTGGAGACCAAGCGCCGGCTCGACGGCATCCTGTTCGGCATCGAGAGCGACGGCCGTCTGTGGCGCGGGAATCCGCGCCGGCAGGAGGTCGCGCTGACGTTTGACGACGGACCGGATCCCGTCGCCACGCCCCTGCTGCTCGGTGTGCTTCGGCGGTTCGGGGTCCACGCGACGTTTTTCGTGATCGGCGAGCACGCGACCACCTACCCGTACCTGATCAAGCAAATGGCGGCGGAAGGGCACGAAGTGGAGGATCACACGTTTCACCATCCGCGGCTGACGACGGTGGATGCCTCGGTCGTACGCGAGGAGATCGCGGCGGGGTCGGAGGTGCTCGCGCCCCTCGCGGGACGGGCGCGATGGTTCCGGCCTCCCGGCGGCGACTACAGCGCCGACATCGCCGGCGCAGCCCGGGAATCGGGGATGCGGCTCGCGATGTGGACGGTGAACTCGGGGGATTGGACCTCGCCCCCGTCGAAACGCCTGGTTGAGCGGGTGCTGGCCCGCGCGGAGCGTGGGGCGATCATCCTGTTGCACAACGGCACGCTCGTGACCGTCCGGGCGCTTCCCGAGATCATCGGCGAACTCCAGCGCCGGGGATATGACCTCGTGACGCTCGCAGAGCTGGCGCACGGGTCGGAGTAGGATGGCGGACCGGGACAAGCACATGACGCTGGTGGAGCACCTCGAGGAGCTCCGCCAGCGCCTCCAATACGCGATCCTCGGGCTGCTCGTTGCGACGGGAGTCGGACTCTTCTTTGTCGACGTCCTCCTCGGTATTCTGCTCCGGCCGGCAGGGAGCGTGAAGCTCACCACCCTGACCGTGCTCGAGCCGTTTCTCGTCAAGATCAAGGTCGCGTTTCTGTTCGGGTTCGCCGTGAGCATGCCCTGGATCGTTTACCAGCTGTACGCGTTCGTCGATCCCGCGCTCACGGAGACCGAACGCCGCAGAACGATCCCCTTGTCGCTCCTCGCGGGGTTTCTGTTTGCGGTCGGCATCGTGTTCGGGTACCTCGTGATTCTGCCCGTCAGCCTGCATTGGTTGCTCGCGCAGGCAGGGACCCAGTTCAACGCGTTGATCACCGCGAACGCCTATATCTCGTTCGTCCTCTTCTTTCTCTTGATCGTCGGCGCGACGTTCGAGACGCCCCTTGTCATCCTCACCCTGGCGTTTCTCGGCGTGGTCTCCGCGCAGACCCTCCGCCGGGAGTGGCGGATCGCCTACATGATCATCGCGGGGATCGCCGTCTTCGGCACGCCCGACTGGAGCCCGGTGACGATGCTCCTCGTCGCGATCCCGATGGTCCTGCTCTACGAGTTCAGCATCGTCCTCTGCCGGATCTTCATTAAGCCCCCGGCCCCGGAGCCGATCCGGGGTACGTAGGTGTGATCCGTCCGACTCACCGCCGGTCTCGTTGGATTCGCGCTTTGTCCCTGGCAGCAAGCGCAAACCGATACTCCTCCAACAGCGAATATTCTTCCGCCGATTCTAGGATCGCCATCTGTTCCTCGGGCCAGTTCCGTGGGATGGACCCCAAGATAGGGTACCCTCGCTTCCGCCGGTACGTCACGTAATAGGCGATGCAAAGGATGACCCACGCGGGCCCAGCGATCCGTCCAATGGTGTGTGTGGCGATGACCTCAAAGAGGATGAGGCTCACGCCTGCGATGCCAAGGAACCCAAGCACCGGGATTCGAACCGACTCCCCTCCGCGACGCCACGTAATGTTGAGGGGCACGTGATAGGGACGAGGCGTGACCGGATCGGTGAACCGAAGCCGGACCAACGATACGAAGACCAAGAGGTAGGCTAAGGTCGCGCCGAACGCGTACATGTTCCCCAAGGTATCGAGGGCCTGGGGTGTAAGGAATGAAAGCAGGGCCTCGATGATCGCCAGGGCAGAGAATACAACGATTGTGCGGTAGGGAGTGCGATATTGGGGGTGCACCGCGTTCATCCACCGGGTGGCCAGTCCCAGCTCGCTCATGGAGAACGTCAGCCGGGACGAGCCCATCACTCCCGTGTTGGCGGAGATGAGCAGGATGGTCGCCCCCAGCACGGCCGCGAACGGGCCGGCAATCACCCCGACAATTGGAATGTTTTGAGCCAACAGCGCCACAGGATCGTCCTGGTGCTGCGCGATCTGCTGCCAGGGCAGCATCCCGATTCCCAACGTGGAGAATGCCATCGCGAACAGCAGGACGCTGAAAATCAGTCCGAGCGATGTTCGCGGGATGACCGTGGCCGGACGACGGGTCTCCTGGGCGGCCTGGGAGATCGATTCCAACCCGACGTACGAAATGATCGCCAGTGAAGACCCGTACATGAACTGGGAGAACGTAGGTTGTTGCGTCTGAAACTGGTGCACGAGCAACTCGGGTTTCCACGCGAATAGGAACCCCAGGATGATGACCGATGACTCTGTGACCATGTCGATGCTGCCGATGACCTCGTTGAAGAGTGACGACTCACGTATCCCCCGGATATTGAGCCAGATGAGGAAGAGAATCAACACGACCGTCTCCGCCGCCCAAAATGGGTTGATGTGCCGAAACGGGCCCAGCGTTACCGAGTAATTCCGAATGGCGGGAACGAAGAAGTTGATGTATCCTGCCGAGGCCGCCGCAAACAAGGCGATATCAATGGTGTAGTCAAGGAGGAGCGCCGACCCCGCTATGAACCCCCAGAAATCCCCCAACCCCCGCGCCGTATAGTACTGCCCGCCTCCCGCCACCGGAAAGGAACTCGCGAGTTCGGTGTAGGCGAGACCGATGAGAACGTAGACTGCGCCCGCGACCGCGAACGCAAGAGGAGCAAGCCCCATAGACGCGGCCACGACAATCCCGAGGGCTGCGTAGATGTCGGCACCGACGTCGGCGTATCCCCACATGAACGAGCCCCAAATGGAGATATCTCTGCGAAGGCCCCGGGAAGACCCGGAGTGGGTTTCTTGCGTTTGGGTCATCGGTTGTGATCCCATGTCCCCGAGAAGTGTACCAGGGCCGAGGATCAAGAAACCCTCAAGAACATGCGCAGAATCATCAAGATCTGCTCAAGAATCACAGGTTGCAACGCAAGGACAGTTGAGCAGGTGAAGGAGGGGTGATCCGACGATATTCGATCGGGGCCCCCTGGGAACCCGGTCGCCCGGCCATCCGTACTATTGGGGAGAGGGGGCCAGATACCCGGACGGATGACGGGCCGTCATCCGAGAGCGTCCGAGATCCCCCGAACGATGGGCGCCATCGACTTGACGGGTCTGGTAAAATAGATTGGTATTATTCATGAGTTATCGCGCCCGGTCAGCCGGGTTACTGATCGTCGGTTTCATGGTCGTGGCCGTCGCGGGGCTCGCTCCTGTCGGGGTGACCGTCGCGTCGCCGGGAACTGTTTCTTCACCGCAGAACTGCCCCGTCTCCGTTCCCATCTTGGTCGTGGGGGGAACCCCCAGCGGCGTCGCGGCCGCGGTCGCAGCGGCTCGGTTGGGGACCCGGGTCGTGCTGACGGAGGCCCGGCCGTACCTCGGCGGCGATCTCACCGGCTCGATGCTCAACATGTTCGACATGGACTTTGGTCCCAACGGGATCCACCTCGCCCGCGGCATCTTCATGGACATCTACTCGCAGCTCGGCATGACC